>RFPR01000061.1 GCA_009928265.1 Pseudomonadota bacterium
CCTGTCTGCATATTGCGGATACGTGCCGAGAGCCAACCGAGTTTGGGGTCGAGGTTGATGACCATGTTATGGAGGGCCTCGTCAAAGGTCGGTGCCGAGGTGGCGAGATTGGCCGTCGCCAGGAGGAGCTTGTTGTAGACCTCCTTCTCAAGATGAAGCAGTCGGGCGAGTTCCTTTTTGGATTTCTCACCCTCCAGATAACGCATGGCTTCACTGGCCATGGAGGACAATAACGCACTCCGATCCGGTGTCAGCGTTCCTGGCTTCGTATCCATGAGGAAAAAGCACCCCAGCGCATGGCCGCTTGATGTCATGAGTCGGGCTCCTGCGTAGAAACGGATGGGTGTTTTCCTCGTCACCTGCTCATTGGCTAGGAACCGCTGGTCCAGGAAAGTATCCGGAATGACGAAGGGTTCCTCAGTAGCGACAAGTGCATGGGCACAGAATGAGGAATCTCGATCACACTGCACGGGTTCGAAGTCGCCCGTGATCGACTTGAACACAAGCTTATGGCGATCCACCAAGGAGATGCCTGCGATGGGGACATCACAAAACTCGGCAGCATACCTAGTTAGGATGTCGAGGATAGGGATAGGCTCCTCGTTGAGAATTCCGAAACTGTTCAGGAGATAGAGCCGTTCCTCCTCGAAGTGAGGAAGGGGTGGGTTCAGAGCTCCATTACCCTGATGGTTGTTCGGCAAGAGTTGTTGGGACAAAGGCGGCGGCGGCTCCCCGGTTGCTGCTGATATTTCTGTGCTCATGGTAGTGATGGATCAGGGGTAATGAGAGGGAGCGATGGAGTGGGAATGCAGTCCGAGTGATCGGAAAGAGGCAACAGATGCGGTGAATGTTTCGTTGCGTAGTCGATGAATTCCCCGATGGGCATCGGTTTTGCGTAGAGGTATCCCTGACCCATGGAACAGCCGAGCGCCAGGAGATGATCGGCTTGTGGCTGATTCTCGATCCCTTCCGCGATGAGGGTATAGCCAAGGTTCCTGCCAAGATTGATCATTGCGGCCAGAAGTTCGTTGCTGGTGGAATTCGCCGACGTGATATCCTTCAGGAACATACGGTCGATCTTGAGTGTGTCGCAGGGGATGGAGGTGAGGTGCTGGAGGTTGCTGTATCCCGTGCCGAAGTCATCGATGGCGATCATGACGCCCTCGGAGCGAAAGAGGTTGATGTTCTGGAGGAGAGAAGCGTTGGAGGTATCGAGATGATTCTCGATGACCTCGATTCGGAGCATGCTCGGGGGGATGCCGGCACTCCTGATCCTGCTGAGTGAAAGCGTCGCATAATCATGGGTCGAGAGGATGGCTGGGCTGACATTGAGGGAGATGCGGAAGTCCGGAATGGACTGAAGGATTCCCAGATGCGGGAGGAGTATCCTGATGACCTCGGCAAAGACCCACTCATCGACATCCGGCATCAGGCGGATCCGCTCCAGAGAAGAGATAAAATCGGAGGCACTAAGGATCGTTCCGTCCTTTTCATGGACGCGCAGCAGGGCTTCCGCTCCACAGATCTCGTTGGTCGCGAGATTGATGATCGGTTGGAAATGAAGCAGGAGTCGCCGCTCAAATACTGCCTCGTGGATCCTGTGGTCGAGATTCAGACGATCACTGAACTCCCTGATGATCTGTTCGTCGGCGATGCAGTAACCCTTTCGCTCGCCGCTCTTGACCATGTACATGGCCTCCTCGGAGCGACGGATGAGTTCCGTGGTGGTAAGATTTCGACGGTCGAGCACAGCTGCACCGATGCTGCAGCCGATTCTGATTTCGAGATCCCCAAGCATGAAAGGCTGGGTGATGATTCTCTGAATCCGCTTGAGAAGCGCCTCCATGTCCTCGGTGGGACGCATGGTGCGGATCAGGAGTACGAATTCGTCGCCACTGAGGCGGCCCAGTAGGTCATTCTCCCTATAGATCCCCCTGAGTCGTTCCGAAACCTCGATAAGCAGGCGGTCTCCGATCTGATGACCGAAATTATCGTTCACTTCCTTGAAACCATCGAGGTCAAGGAAGAGCAGGACGGAATCGGGGTTGAGTTCATCGACCATGGAAATGGCCTTTGTTAACTCGACCAGAAAGAGATTCCGGTTAAGCGCTCCCGTCAGTTCGTCGTGCTCTGCGCGGTACTGGAGATCGAGATTGATCATTTCACGCTCCGCAATGATCCCCAGATTTACTGCCATGATATCGAAGACCTCCTTGATCCTGCCATCCGTCCCGCGGTAGTCGGGATAGATCATCTCGATCAGGGCGGCCTTCTTGCCCCTCATGCCGATGGGGACGACGAGGTAGGTGTAGTCGGGGTTTGTCACCCCCGTGGAGATGAACTCGGTCTTGGTAAGTTCCTGATCCCTGTTCCCCGCATGGGAATCGATCTCGTGCCAGAGTCGCTCCAGTTCAGGATCTGAGGGAAGGAGGGGATTCGTCCTCGTGACGGAAGATCCGTCGTGTAACAGATTGGTGATCCTGCAGGAGAGCCATCCGAGAGCGGGATCCAGATGATCAGCAATATTGCGGAGCGCTCCCTCAAAAGTCGGAGGTTCAGCAGTCATATCGGCCGACATTTTCAGAAGTCGGTTGTAGACCTCTTTTTCGCGCCGCAGGAGTCGGGTGAGATCCCTGTTGGAGCGATGGACCTCTAGGTAATCCATGGCGATCCGCGCGAGATTTTCCAACGACTTGGTCTGCTCTGGTGTGAGTTCCCGGGGCTTTCGGTCAATCACACAGAAGCTGCCGATAGGAAGCCCGTCACCGTTATGTAACGGTACCCCGGCGTAGAAGCGGATATGAGGTTCCCCGGTGACGAAGCGGTTTCCCTGAAAACGCGGATCCTTCAAGGAATCCGGGATGACCAGCATCTCGTCTGCATTGAGGATCGTGTAGCCGCAGAAGGAGTCTTCACGTGGCGATTCCGCAAGCTCGATGCCGTGATGGGATTTCACCCATTGGCGGTTTCGGTCTACCAGAGAGACGAGTGCAATCGGTGATCCCGTGAGGCTCGCGGCCATCTGGGTGAGTCGGTCAAAAATGACGTCGGGCTCGGTATCAAGGATGTCGTAGCCAAGAAGTCGGGCGATGCGCTCCTCTTCGTGGGGGTGGGGCGGTGGGGGAGCCGAACACGAGCGGGGAACTCGTTGATTCTTGTCCATGTATGCAAGATACATCCGTTATCTGACTCATGGAAAGGAGCAGGGCTTAAGCAGAATGCTTATCCTGTGACTCGCCATCGGAGGGGGTAGATGTGATACAGCCCTGAAGATCCTTTCGAAAAGGTGCGTTGGAACTTTGTATTTTATATCAGGCTGGAATCACGCGGGCCTTAGCGTCCTTGGGAACCACGTTACACGCATCGATCACGAGCGGTAGGTGATCGGCCAGGAAACCATAATCAACACCGCGGTGAGCCGTGCAGACGATGGCCGCATCGATTCCCCGAAGTGTCTCGGCATTCAGCGCAATGGACGTCTTGTCCCCCCATTCCCGTCCCCCGCCGTGGGCCGTGATCACGGGGATATTAGGGTCGTGGTAGTCGACAACAGCCCCTTTGTCCCTGAGGAGATCCATGACCTCGTAGGATGGGGACTCCCGGTCGTCTGGAATATCGGGCTTGTAGGCGACACCGAGGATCAGGATATGGCTGCCCTGTACCGACTTGCCCTCGGTATTGAGGGCATCCACCAGGCGACTGACCGCATAGTAGGGCATGCCCCTGTTAATCTGACCCGCAAGCTGGATGAATCGGGTGTCGACGTTGTATTCGCGGGCCTTCCAGGTCAGGTAGTAGGGATCGATCGGGATACAGTGTCCACCCACGCCAACACCCGGATAAAAGGGCATGAAGCCAAAGGGCTTGGTCTTGGCCGCATCGATCACCTCCCAGATATCGATGCCCATGGCCGTGTAGATGCGCTTGAGTTCGTTGACGAGAGCGATGTTGATGAAGCGAAAGATATTCTCCGTCAGTTTCACCGCCTCGGCGGTGTCGCAGCTACTGACGGGGATGACCCGCTTGACTGCCTTGGAGTAAAGGGCGACGGCCCGCTTGAGGCATTCCGGAGTGATCCCACCCACGACCTTGGGCATGTCGCTCAGTTGGCTCTTCGGATTGCCTGGATCTTCCCGCTCGGGAGAGAAGGAGAGGCAGAAATCGACCCCGGCCTTGAGTCCCGATCCCTCCTCGAGGACTTTGCAGAGGTCCTGACGTGTGGTGCCTGGGTAGGTGCTCGACTCCAGAGAAACGAGCATTCCGGGCCGGAGGTAAGGGGCGATCTCGCGTCCGGCATCTAGGATGAAGCCGATGTCGGGGTCGAGGTGCGTGCGGAGCGGCGTGGGAACACAGATAATGATCGCCTCGCTCCGGGAGAGGTCGGCCTTGTCTGTGGTGAAGAACAGAAGTTCCCGTGTAACCACCGAGGCGATTCTTTGGGAAGGGACGGTGGTGAGAGGGGAAATTCCCGAGTGCAGTTCGGCCACTCTCTTGGGATCAACGTCAAAGCCCAAGGTGCGACATCCCGCTTCGGCAAAGCCTACAGCTAGTGGTATGCCTACGTAGCCGAGGCCGAGAACAGCGACGTCGTAGTGGAATGCAGTTCGGTGGGTGGTGGCGGCTGTCGTCATACTGGTAGTGGGGTGTAGTCCCTGCGTGTCATGGCAAGTCCGAGGTCTCTTCTTCCGAAGAGATACTGGATGGTACCGACGACACGGCAGAGAAGGTGGAACTGGTGGATCCCGAGGTTATCGATCAGGAGGGCGGCGATGACTCTCCAGAAGTCGCTCCAAGAAGCGCTTCTCAGAAGGCTTGTCTCCGTCATCAGGACCGCGCAGAGCGAGAGGAAGACTCCCAGGATATAGGCCAGGAAGACCATCCAGAGGATTTCCGATCCCGTGGCAATCCCAAGAACCAGGGCAACAACCATCAGAATCCAGGCAGTGAGTTCGACGATGGCGGCCAGTCCCTCGAAGATCAGGAAGAAGGGCATCCCGAACAGCCCGGTCATGCCGTAGCGTGGATTGAAGATCATGCCTCGGTTCCTCCAGATCGCCTGGAGGGTGCCGCGCTGCCAGCGGTTACGCTGGGAGGCATAGAGGCGGGGTGTCTCGGGGACCTCCGTGTAGCAGACGGCGTCCGGAGCAAAGACGATCCGCTCATTACGACGGTTGCGGCGGTCATGGATCTTTCTGTTCAAGCGCATCGTGAACTCGATGTCGTCGGTGACTGCATCGGGCCAAGGGCCCCCGAGTTCCACGAAAAGGCTCTTGCGGATCAGGATCAGGGCTCCCGAGATGCAAAGCATGCTGCGGAGGCGTGAGAGTCCGATCCGGGCCCACTGGAAGGAGCGTGCGTACTCGATCTCCTGGTTGATCCCGAGGATTGTTCGGGGGATTCGTCGATCGGTGATCGTGCCTCCTTCAAGCATGAGGCCGTTGGAGGGGCGGACGACTCCGGCAACGGCGGCCGTTCGAGAGTCCCTCAGGAATGGTCTGGCCAGACGGATCAGGGTGTCTGGTTCAAGCAGGCAGTCGGCATCGATCACACAGAGGAGGGGATAGCGTGCCAGGGCGACACCGGCATTGATCGCATCGGCACGGCGACCGTTGGTTTTTTCAACAACAACGAGGTTGGGGAATCTTTCCGACTCGTGGACGGCCAGGATCTCTGCGGAGGGAATGAGCCTTCTCCCTGAGCGATCGATCTTGCGAAGGGCGAAGCTTTCTCCCAGGACATCGATGCTCCCGTCGGTCGATCCATCGCTGACGACGATGATCTCGAACTGCGGATAGTGGAGTTGGAGGAGGTTACGGATCGTGATGCCAATGATCGGGGCTTCGTTGTAGCAGGGGACGATCAGACTGACGGGCATAGTCAGGCTTGATTCCCCAATCCGCCGGAACTCCGCAAAGCTGATCCCTTTGCGGTAGCGTCTCGCCTGAAGGAAACCCAGTGCCATGAGCACCAGATAGGTGAGGTGTAGCAGGATATAGTAGGCCAGGATCAGCCAGAGGATGATACGTAGCGTATTCATGCGTGTACCTCCGTGGATTTCAGGATGCCGTTCTGCTGGAGGATCTGACGCCCCATGTCGCGGCCATAGGCGTCGACATGGCCGGTTGAGGCTTTTCGTAGGGCCTCGATACCGGGTGCGCCGAGATTCCAAAGTGCTATTCCCGCGTGGTAGCGGACCCACCACTCGGGGTCACCCAGCGATTCGCTCAGCATGGGGATCGAGCTCTGGTCGTTGAGGTGTCCGAGTGCATCCATGACGGCATTGCGAACCGCCCATGAGGGATCCTCGGCAAGACTCGTGATCTTTTGGATGCAGGAAGGTTCACCGAGTGATCCGAGGGCGCGCACCGCATTGATCCGGACATTTTCATCCGTGTGGTCGAGCAAGGTTCCGATCACCGGGGCTGCTCGGTGCAGGTTCAGCAGGGTCGAGGTGCGGATTGCGATGCAAAGGGCTGCGGGACCGAGTTCTCGGTCGTGCAGGATCTTGAGCAACGGTTCTGTCGCCTCCTCGCCGAGCTGTGAGAGGATCTCCGCGATGCGTCTCTGCGAGATCTCGCCGTGCAGGTCGAGCGATCGGATAATCGGGATCAGGGCTCCTCCGCAACCGAGTCGTGCCAGCGAGAGGGCCGCCGCTAAACGCACATCCAGGATGTCGTCCCCCAAGGCTCTCATGAGTGAGGGGATGGCGGATTCCTCTCCGAGGTAGCCGAGTCGCTCGGCCGCCTTGAGTCGTCGCGGCCAGTAATGGCTCTCCAGATCATGGAGGATTCCCTGGGTATAGGAGAGTCCCGAGTAGAGGGGGGCCAGTTTCTTCCGAGACTCGAGATCCATCTCCTCTGATTGACCCATCAACAGATCGAGTGCGGGGAAGCGCTTTCTTCCGAGAATGCCGAGAACGGCCTCGCGCCCTTCCTGTCCACCCAAGTAGGCGCAGAGGTGAGGCAGAGCCGTTTTGCGGAACTCCGACTCCTCGGCAATCCGGCGTGAGTAGTCGGCCCGCACAATCACGACACCTGCAAAGAGGAGGAGACTCAGGACCGTGATCGTCGTCGCGGTGATCTGGACGAATTCGAGGAGGTGCATGGTCGTGGTTGCAGGAGTTAAAACTGGAGTGAGCAGCCAAGTGTGGGGGTGATCTGTTCGTAGAGTTCTCCCCCTCCGTATTGGGTCAGGCGGTAGCAGTATTGGATCCCAGCAAAGAGATTCAGGTCGCGGGTGAGGGGTTGTGTCAAAAACACCGAATAGGTGTAGGCGGGACTCAGGTTCGTGTTGGTCGTGCCGTCGGCACCGATCTGGGCATCGGGATCCGTACCGTAGGCAAAGGCCATGGTGAGACGCCTGTTACCGGGCAGGCCCAGATTCAGAGCGGTGGAGTAGTAGTTGAACTGGAGGTTGTAAAAGGCCCATCCGCGCACGTAGCGGGCTGTCAGCCAGGTCTTGTCGTTGAACGACCAGACAAGTCCTGGATTGATCTGATCGATCGGCCCCCAGATGAAGTTGTAATGCTGGTAGTCAAGAAGGATTCCGAGGCGGGGGAGGGCCTGCCATGCAGCGCCGCCTGAGTAGATCTGCGTTGCCGCGAAGGTCGGGGCCGGACAGATGGAGATCTTGCCGTGGAGTTCGAGGGTTTTGAGCAGGTACCAGGAGAAGAGGGCGCTGTAGTAGGTGTTTGTCCCCGAGGGTGGGCGTTCCATCACGTCCACTTCGGCACCGAGGATCAGCCGTTTGTTCACCTTGTAGAGTATCTGGGCGAATTCCTCCTGCCATGGCTGTCGGCCATGGTTGAAGTAGCTGTAGGAGTAGTAGGGGGTGAAGACCCAGCGGCGGAACCTTTCTTCGGAGACGGGTTTGGCGATGGTTTTGCTGTCCGAATGTTTCTTCACTCTCATCTCGGAGAGAGTGCTTTTCACGATGGTCTTTTTTGCCGGTAATTTCTGCTCAGGGTTGCGGAGCATCGTGGTCGGCAAATTGAGTTCGGCACGCACCTCGATGATTGCATTGAAAACGCCCGCAGGATCGGAAGCTGATCCGTTACGGAGGCTTTCCTCGAGCAGGGAGAGGCATTCCTTGTCATGGAACCCGTTGGAATAGAGAAACCAGGCGCAGCGTGCCCTGAGCGGCGCGTCCGCCGGATTTGCCCGAAAAGCCGATCTGAGTTGCTCCCGTGCCGAAACGATTTCCTGCCGTTCGAGTGAAAGTTCCGCGCGTTCACGGTCTTCCAAGGCTGGAGCGGGGGAGTTGGTTGCCGTGATTGGGACCGATGACAAGGCCTCGGAGGGTGTTGAAGGGGAATCGGATTCCCCGATATCCGGGGGCATCAGTTCGAGCGGGATCGGAAGGCGGGAGAGGGGGACTGAATTGTCCTCCGCGTGCAGAGTAAGAAGAGCCAGCGAAGCTGTGAGGACAACAATTGAGGTGTTGATGAAGTTCAATGGAGTCTCCCTCCGGAAAGGCCGCCCTCGCGGTTTCTGACAATCAGGTCGTCGATGCTCTGTTCGAGGCTCCATGCGTGTTGGAAACCCGTCAGATTGTGGAGACGCTCCAGGGAGGGCTTGCGCTGGGGAACCTGCCAGAACGTTCCGCCGTATCCCTGCTCATAGCTCTGGAATTCAATGACGGAGGAGCTGCCCGTACGTTCGATCACAAGCTTTGCCAGATCGAGGATCGAGATTTCACGGAGGGTGCCGATGTTCACCGGGATTCCCCATCCATCGGAATTGGAGGCAAGGAGGTCGATGGCCCGAACCGTGTCGCGGACATCGCAGAAGGACCGGGTCTGGCTGCCGTCGCCATAGACAATGAGAGGTTTTCCTGAGAGGGCTCTCGAGATGAAGCGCGGCAGGACAAACCCGTAGGTGCCGGACTGACCTGGGCCGATCGCATTGAAGAACCGGGGGATGGTGACCGGGAGTCCGTACTCACTCCGGTAGGCCGAGGCCTGGATTTCGTTTGTTAGCTTGCTCAGGGCGTAACCTGTGAGGCCTCCCTTCTCAGGGGAGTACACCAACTCGCTCTCCTCGGTGAGAATCTCCGCATGGGCATGGCTGTAGACTGAGGAGCTGGAAGCGATCACGACTTCTGGGAGATGCCCCGAGCGTGTCGCGGCCTCGAGTACTCTCTCGGTCCCCATCACGTTTACCCGAGTCACGCTGATCGGTTCCCTGAGAACACGGAACATGCCGACCACCGCCGCCATATGATAGATCCTGTCGGCTTGTCCCGCTTCCTGCTCCAGATCAGGCCATTCGAGGATGTCAGCCTCCGCAAAACGGAATCGATTCGTGTCGCCTCCATGGAGAAGATCCCTGTCGCCGGTGCTCAGATCATCGACAACCGTTACATGATCACCACGCTCCAAGTGCATGGAGACCAAATGCGACCCGATAAACCCGGCACCTCCGGTGATCAGTATTCGCGATTGGGTGGAGGTGGTCATGGGCGTGAATGCGATCTCGTTTTATTCGAGGCGACGACGGGCTGTGAGTAGGAGACGGGGATGGCGATAACAGCTGATCGGCATGCCATTTCCATTGATCGCATTCAATTCGCAGTGGTGGCGATGAGAGAGGGCGGAGACGTAATCAAGGAGGACGCGTGTGTTCAGGGTTGTTTCCGGTTCGAGATCACGAAAAACGACCAGCGGTTTGCGGCCGTGCCCGCTACGGGCAAATAATTCCCTGAGGGAATTTCTCAAACCACCTCCCAGCGTATGGTTTCCGTCTCCCAGCATCAGGATGATGTCCGGTTCGTGGCTTCCGATGGCATGCTCCCAGCGGATGGCGTCAAGCCCGAGGACGGTATAGTTGAAGAACTCGATGCTTGGGAAAGTCTCGCTCGAGGTGTTGCCGAGAGCCGATTCGACCCATTGCCGGGCCAGTTTCCCTGCTTCGACTGTCGGGTAGAGACAGATGATCCTGATCTCCTTGCGGAACAATGATCCAGGGCCGGTCAATGATGCGGTTGGATCCTCCTGATGGTCGGTGATAACTCGACGGGAAGAATGAGCGGTTCGGTTGATGGTCTTCATCGTCAACCATCATCAGGTTGACCGACGTTCCGCGATAGATGTCGGATCGCTTATTCCGCCGTAAGCATAACGCTTACTCCCCGCAATCCTCGTCCTGGCAGAACCTCATGGCGTAGGCATGCAGCTGCAGAGCCGAATCGAGGCCAATCTTGAGACGGATATTGTTGCGGTGTACTTGGACCGTACGCGGGCTGATGTGCAGCTTGTCAGCGGTATCCTGACAGGAATGCCCCTTGGCGATAAGTTGGAGAATCTCGAGTTCGCGGTCGGTGAGCCCATGGATATGCGAAGAGTCGAAACCCTTCTTTGCGTTGCGTCCGGCCAACGTTTCGATGGCCTGGCGCGTGATTCGTGAATTGAGGAAGAGTTCTCCGGCCAGAACCGTCTCGACGGCCCGCTCGAAGCGTCCCATCGGCTCCATTTTGTGGAAGTATCCCGATGCTCCCGCCCGGATGCAGCGTTCGGCATAGAAGTCCTCATGGTGGGCGGAATGGACAAGAATGCGGATCTCCGGATAGAGGGGGCGGAGATGTTTGATGAACTCCAGCCCATCCTTTCCATGAAGCTCAATTTCCAGGATCAGGAGGTCAGGCTGATCCTTCGCCATCTTGTCCATGGCCTCCTCAGCGGTTGCACTGGCCCAGGCAATATCCCAGCGGTCGAGTTTCTTGATGAAATGGGTGAGCCCGATTCTGCAGGCGGGCTGGGCGTCGACGATCGCGATCCGAGGGCGGGACTTTGAAACAGAATTCGTTGCAACGGTTTCTGTTACAACGTTCTTTTTATTTTTTGGTACACGCATGGAGTGGTAACCGTTAACGGTCAGACTTGATCTGACCCCAATCAAACCGAGTTACAAGGAAAAAACGGCCTAGCGGTGGTGGGACTCGAACCCACACTGGAGCGATTTTAAGTCGCTTGTCTCTGCCATTGGACTACACCGCCAAGAAAATTGGTAAAAAGTAAAAGGTAGAGCCTTTTTGGGACTCTACCTTGCTACCTTGGCACTTTTCTACCTTTTACCTCAATACCCGACGTGACCGAGGCGGGTCTTGCCGCGGAAGATCCAGTAGATGCTGGCGGTATAGGCCAGCACGATCGGAATCCCGATGCAGGCAATGACGAACATGTAGGCCAGCGTTTTGTGGGTGGAGGCACAGTTATAGATCGTGAGGCTATTACCCGGATCGGGCATCGACATCACGATGTGAGGGAAATAGGAAATCCCGAGCACTGCCATGAGCAGGGCCATGGTGAGGGCGGACATGAGAAATGCGGGGAATTCCTTTCCTTGGGCGGTCAGAATGCCGATCGAAATCGCGGCGAGCACATCGAGGGTCAGGACGACGAATCCGTAAGGACGGGTCATCATGACCGCGACAAGGTTCGGGCACTCGAAGAAAGTGGCCACATTGAATGCCAGGAAGAGGATCAGGAAGAGTCCGATCAGGCGTGGCACCCAGCCCTTGATCGTGGCCTGGAGTTCCCCCTCGGTCTTCAGGACAAGAAAGATAGCGCCGTGCATGGCAAAGAGGACGACGACTGTCACCCCGAGGAGGAGCGAGTAGGGATTGAGGAGTCCGAGAAATGTCCCTACAAAATCACCCTGCTTGTCGAGGGGGATTCCCCTGGTGATGTTTCCAAGAGCCACGCCGATCAGTAGTGCTGCAACGAAACTTGCCGTGCTGAAGGCAATGTCCCAGGCAGTTCGC
>RFPR01000062.1 GCA_009928265.1 Pseudomonadota bacterium
TATTTCCCGATGAATATCCTCCTGCTCGCCCGAAAGTTCCGAGCCCTGAACAAGCCACTCCTCATCGTCATGCTGGGGCTCTGCCTCTTCGGCGTTTATGCGATCTACAGCGCCACCTGGATGCGCGACACACCTTTCTGGGCTAGCCAGATCAAGTGGATGCTAATCTGCATTCCCGTTTTCTTTCTCGTCGCCTTCAACGACTACCAATGGGTACGTCTCGGCGCTCTGCCTGTTTACCTGCTGAGCGTCATCCTGCTGATCCTGGTCTTCTTCATCGGGGTCAAGGTCTTCGGAGCCCGTAGCTGGCTCAACCTCGGCTTCGGAAATTTCCAGCCATCCCAACTGGCGATCTTTGGTGGCGTGATGCTCTTCGCCTTGTTCCTGAGCGATTCCGAAGGGATGAATCCGGCACTAAGGATCCTGATATGCCTTGGCATCACAGCCGTCCCATGCGTGCTCATCCTGATCCAGCCCTACCTAGGAGGGACCCTCGTTTGGATGCCGGTTCTCTTCGCCATGTTCTTCGTAGCGGGCATTAAGAAACGTTACCTGCTTGTTCTCGTGCTGATGGCGCTGATCGCCGTGCCTCTGATGTTCTTCTTCGGGATGAAGCAGTACCAGAAGGATCGCCTCACGGTCTTCCTCGATCCCTCACTAGATCCGCAGGGAGCGGGCTGGACCATCAATCAGTCGCTCAATGCCATCGGCAGTGCCGGCCTCTGGGGCAAGGGATTCAAGGCTCCCAACACCCTTAACGAACTCGGCTACCTCCCCAGCACCATCGTCCACACCGATTTTATCTACGCTGTCTTCGGCGAACAGCACGGCTTCCTGGGAGCGATGATCCTCATCCCAACGCTGGCGATCCTTCTGCTGACCGGCCTCTACATCGCCTCCCGCGCTCAGGATCAACTGGGGCGACTGCTGGGTGTCGGTATCGTGATGCTGCTTTTCACCCACATCTTCATGAACGTCGGCATGACCGTGGCCATCACCCCGATTACCGGACTTCCCCTTCCTCTCGTCAGCTACGGGGGGTCATTCCTGCTGATTACCATGGCCTGCCTAGGACTCCTCCAGAGCATCTGGATCCACCGGAAGCTGGTTTATTGAGCCAAAAGGATGAGGGATGAATGATGAAGTATGAAAAGGACAGCCTGCGCAGTTCCCATCATGACAGTTCATCAATAATTTTTGGCTTCCAACATCAGTCTGCCAGCGATTCCGGCGATCACCATGGCAACCTCCAACGTTCCCTCGCTTTGGTTTTTTCCCTTCATCCTTCATAACTCATAATTCAAACTTTCTCTTTCATGCGCATTCTCTCCGGCATTCAACCGACAGGACTTCCCCATCTCGGCAATTATTTCGGCATGATGAAGCCCGCGATCGAGCTTCAGCAAAAGGGTGAGGCGCTCTACTTCATCGCCGACCTCCACGCCCTCACCACGGTGCGCGATCCTGAGGCCCTGCGACGCAACTCCCGCGAGATCGCGATCGACTTCCTCGCCTGCGGACTCGATCCGGCTCGTGCCTGCCTCTTCCGTCAGAGCGACATCACCTGCATTCCGGAGCTTTCCTGGATCCTCTCCACCGTCACTCCCATGGGCCTTCTTGAGCGCTGCCACTCCTACAAGGACAAGCTGGCTAAGGGACTGCATGCCTCTCTCGGACTCTTCTCCTACCCCGTCCTGATGGCTGCCGACATCCTCGCCTACGACAGCGACCTCGTCCCCGTCGGCAAAGACCAGAAGCAGCACCTTGAGGTCACACGGGACATCGCGGTTAAGATCAACGAACTCTACGGGGACATCTTCAAACTCCCCGAACCGATGATCCGTGACGAGTCCGCAGCCATTCCCGGCACCGACGGGGCCAAAATGAGCAAGAGCTACGGCAACACCATCGAACTCTTCATGGAGGACTCCCCTCTCAAGAAAAAAGTCATGGCGATTCAGACCGACTCCACCCCGGTCGAGTCCCCGAAGCCACTCGACGGATCGCCCATCCTTGGAATCTACCGGCATGTCGCCTCTTCCTCCGATTACACAGCGATGGAAGAGGCCTTCCGTACCGGGGGAACGGGTTACGGTGATTTCAAGAAGCGCCTTCTTGAGGGTGTCCGTGATTATTTCGCCCCTATGCGTGCCGAGCGTCAGCGTATTGCATCGGACCCCGGAGAGGTGGAGCGCATCTTGTCCAATGGAGCCGAGAAAGCCACCGCCTTCGCGACACCTGTTATGGACCGCCTTCGCAAGGCCATCGGCCTGCGTTAGAAAACCCAATCACATCTTGACCAAGGGGACCTTTCATCGTAATTTTGACATCCTTTGACGCGGGGTGGAGCAGCCCGGTAGCTCGTCAGGCTCATAACCTGAAGGTCGTAGGTTCAAATCCTACCCCCGCCACCAATTTCCAGAACTTGTGATCTGGAATACAGGAAATCATGAAAAGATTTCCATCATCAGTACCTTTGTAAGGTTGGTTTTCCCTTTTGCATTTTCCATTCATCATTTTTCATTTCCCAAGACATGCGATTTCACACCAAGCGCCGGAAGATGCCCTCGATCACGATCGTCTCGCTGATCGATATTCTGGCAATCCTTCTCATCTTCTTCATCGTCACGACCACCTTTAAGGACAAGCTACCCCAGCTTCAGATCAATCTCCCCGAGTCCAAAAGTGCCGCCGTCTCCACCTCAGAGCCCAAGAAGACGATCCTGCTTCAGGTCAAAGGTCCGGGTCAGATCACTTTCGATGGAAAGGCGACCACACCGGACCAGCTTCCCGCAGCCATCCGACAGATCCAGCAGACCTATCCGGGCTGCGCTATCACGATGCAGGCTGACAAAGAAGCTCCCTTCGGTACCGTTGTCTCGGTGCTCGACGCGCTTCAGGCCGCCGGCATCAAGAACATCCCAGCAGTGGCCAGACCTGCAGGAAAATGAGCCGCAAGAAATCCTCAAAACAGGACCCAAAGCCGCTGGAGGTGGTTAAATACGGTCACCCCGCCCTGCGAAGCAAGGGACGCCGTATCGAGAAAATCGATGATTCCTTGGTGGAACTGGCCGAGGCAATGATCGTCACCATGTACGAGGAGGATGGGTGCGGACTGGCCGCCCATCAGGTCGGTCGCCCCATCCAGATGGCCGTCATCGACGTGCTTCCGGCCCAGGATAGCCGTCCGAGCAAGGCATGGGTCGGAGGACGCGAGATCGAACTCGAATCACTCATGCCGCTTGTGATGATCAATCCGGAGATCCATCCCGTCGGCGAGGAACGCAGCATTGAAACCGAGGGCTGCCTCAGTATGCCGGGCCTCCATGACGAGGTGGAGCGCCCCACCCGTGTCCGTATTATCTGTCAGGACTTGAGTGGCGAGACTCTCGAGATCGAGGCCGAGGGACTTCTGTCACGTGCAGCCCAGCACGAGCATGATCACCTGCACGGCATTCTCTTCATCGACCACCTGGACCCCGAAGATCGAACAGCACATCAACCCCTGCTGAAGAAGTTTCAGGCCAAAGCCTCGCCATTTTAGTAACGAATTTTTCTGCGTTAATACTTTTTAATATTAGAAACCTAACAAGAATATCGTTCTCATCCTACAATACACCGACCTATGGCACACCAAACGGAAGTAAACCACCTGCTAGAAAACAACAAAAGCTACGCCCTCGGCCAAAGCATTCATCTTCCCAAGCATCCCGGTATTCAGCCGATCCAGCCCTCAAAACAGGTGGCTGTTGTTGCCTGCATGGATGCTCGGCTTGATGTTGAAGACATGCTGGGACTGCAGACCGGGGAAGCTCACATCATCCGCAACGCCGGCGGTGTCGTGGACGCGGATACCATCCGATCACTCATCATTTCGCACCATTTGCTGAACACAAGGGAGTTTATCCTGATCCACCATACCCGTTGCGGCATGCTTGCATTCACCGATGACCTCCTCAAGTCAGGCTTGGAGGGCGATCCGGCGGCAAGCGATTTACTCTCTCAAGCAACGGGACGCAAATTCGTGTCACCAAAGAAGTCATCCGACTCGCCGGCGGTTTTTCACGCCTTTAAGGGAGAACTTGAAGCTCTTGATCACGAGCATAACCACAAGGCCCAAGAGCGCCTCGAATCGGACGTGCGGCAGGGCATCTCAACGATTCTCAACCATCCCTGGATTCCCACGACAGGAGAAGATGCGATTACGGTTCGAGGGTTCATCTACGATGTTGATTCGGGCAAATTGAACGAGGTCAGCTATCCCGCATAGCCTTGAACAGTGGCCCGGTTTGAAGCCGTCACCATCTTAGAAACAAAGAAGCAGTGGTTCAGCCCCGATAGTCACCTTTGCCACACCAAGGCGAAGATATTTTTAGGAGATAGCTAGGCGCCCAAGACTTCTCAGTTTGTTGAAAAGGGTCGCAAGCTTGGATGGAGAGCAAGGCGGTTAAGCGATGCTGTAGTTTAGAGCTACTGCGAGCGCACGCCAACATAGCTATCCGACAAGATCGCGACCCTACTGCTCTACGGGAAGGCAGGTGCAGAAAATATTCCGATCTCCGTAAACGTTGTCCACCCGCGCAACACTCGGCCAGAACTTGTGCTTCTTCAGCCACGGAGTTGGCCAGGCAGCCTGAGTACGAGAGTAAGGGCGATTCCACTCATCCGCGGTGACCACAGCGGCGGTGTGCGGTGCACGCTTGAGGGGATTCTCGGCCTTGTCGAGTTCACCCTTCTCGATGGCGATGAGTTCGCCATGGATGGCAATCATGGCGTCACAGAAGCGATCGAGTTCCTCTTTGGACTCACTCTCGGTCGGCTCGACCATGAGAGTTCCCGGAACGGGCCAACTCATCGTCGGGGCGTGGAATCCGAAATCCATGAGACGCTTGGCAACATCCTCAACCTCGATGCCGGCGCGGGTCTTCCACTCACGCAAGTCGAGGATGCACTCGTGCGCTACGGTGCCGTTGGAACCCTTGTAGAGCACGGGGAAATAGGACTCCAAGCGCTTGGCCATGTAGTTGGCGTTGAGGATGGCAATCGCGCTGGCCATGGCGAGTCCATCCGGCCCCATCATCCTGAGATACATCCAGCTGATGACGCAGATGCTGGAGCTGCCCCAAGGAGCGGCGCTGACCTCTCCGGTGGCTGAAGAGCCTCCCGTCGGTATGACGGAGTGGCCGGGAAGGAAAGGGGCGAGGTGTTCGGCGACACCGATCGGGCCGACTCCAGGTCCTCCACCTCCGTGAGGGATACAGAAAGTCTTGTGAAGATTGAGGTGACAGACGTCGGCCCCGATGCCGCCGGGAGAACAGAGGCCAACTTGGGCGTTCATGTTGGCACCATCCATGTAAACCTGTCCCCCTGCCTCGTGGATCATTGAGCAGACCTCACGGATCGAGGCCTCGAAGACCCCGTGGGTCGAGGGATAGGTGACCATGAGCGCGGCCAACTTGTCTCGATTCGAGGCAATCTTTGCACGTAGGTCAGCGACATCCACATTCCCTTCGGCGTCACAGGCCACGCCAACGATCTCCATGCCGGCCATGGCAGCACTGGCCGGGTTGGTGCCGTGGGCGGAGACAGGGATCAGGCAGACGTTACGGTGTCCTTCGCCCCTTGAGAGGTGGTAGGCCCGGATAACGAGAAGACCGGCGTATTCACCTTGGGACCCGGCATTGGGCTGGAGCGAGACGGCATGGAATCCGGTGATTTCCGAAAGCCACTTCTCCAGCTGGCGGAAGATCTCCGCGTAGCCCTGCGCTTGGGATGGCGGAACAAAGGGATGAAGTCCCCCGATTTTTTCCCACGTCACGGGAAGCATCTCGGAGGTAGAGTTGAGTTTCATCGTGCACGATCCGAGAGGGATCATCGAGGTCGTCAGCGAGAGATCCTTGGCCTCAAGACGGCGCAAGTAGCGCAGCATCTCGTGCTCGGTATGGTAGGAATTAAAGACCGGGTGGGTGAGGATCTTCGAGTTTCTGCGCAGCGAATCGGGTAGCTGCCAGGATAGAGGATCAGCTTTGGCGGCGCCGGATCCCTTGCCAAAGAGTCCCTCGAGGCGGTTCTCACCGATCGATATCTCGTCGAGGGAGATGGTGACCGCCGTGTCACCCAGGAATCGGAGGTTGATTCCCTCATGCTCTGCACGGGAACGGAGCGACGCTGACTCGGCCGGGGTGAGATTCACCCTCACGGTGTCAAAGAAAGGACCCTCCTGAACATCCCATCCCGCTTTGGCCAGCAAGGCGGCCAGTTTCAACGCGTGGAGATGAACGTTTTCGGCGATCTCACGGAGTCCCTTGGGCCCGTGATAGACGGCATACATCGAGGCGATCACGGCCAACAGGACCTGGGCAGTGCAAATGTTGCTTGTCGCCTTCTCGCGGCGGATGTGCTGCTCGCGGGTCTGGAGGGTGAGACGGTAGGCGGGATTTCCGTCGGCGTCGCGTGAGATGCCGACGAGGCGTCCGGGCAGACGGCGCTTGAACTCATCGCGGACGGCCAGATAGCCCGCATGGGGACCGCCGTAGCCCATTGGAACTCCAAAGCGCTGCGTCGAGCCTACGGCCATGTCGGCTCCGAGTTCTCCCGGGGGCTTTAGCAGAACGAGCGCCAGCGGGTCGGAGGCGACAATGGCGAGACCTCCCGCTGCATGGATTGCTGCGATGGCAGAGGAAGGGTCGGTGATCGATCCGTCCGTTGCCGGATACTGAAGGATTCCTCCGAAGAGACACGAGGAGGGAATTGCTGAGACATCTCCGATCACGATGGTGATTCCAAGGGGTTCGGCACGGGTGCGAATCAGGGAAATCGTCTGAGGGTGGCATCCTTCGTGGATAAAGAAGGATCCTTCGCCCTTGAGATCGCGGCACATCGCCATGGCCTCGGCCGCAGCGGTTCCCTCGTCGAGCATCGAGGCGTTGGCAATAGCCATGCCAGTCAGGTCGCAGACCATGGTCTGGAAGTTGACAAGGGCCTCCATGCGGCCCTGCGAGATCTCTGCCTGATACGGCGTGTAGGCGGTGTACCAGCCGGGATTTTCCAGAATGTTCCGTCGGATGACGGCAGGAAGATGGGTGCCGTGGTAGCCCATCCCGAGATGGTTGACACGGAGTTCGTTTTTCTCGGCCAGGACGCGGAGTTCAGCAAGGGCTTCCTCCTCAGTCGCGGCCGGGGGCAGATCGAGAGGCTTCTGAAGGCGTATCTCAGCGGGGACGGTCTTCTTGATCAGCTCCCCGAGCGACGAAGATCCCACGGTCTTGAGCATCTCACCGATTCCATGATGATGCGAACCGAGATGCCTGCGGCTGAAGCGCCCCCGCTCCAGAACGGCATCAAGATCCAGAAACACACCTTCCTGCGCGCCGCTCATCAGGAAATCTGGGCGGTGTAGGCCTCGGGAGTCAGCAGGGCGTCGATCTCGGAGGAATCAGGGGCTTTCATTTTGTAGATCCAGCCCTGACCAAAGGGATCGGTGTTGAGCAGGGCTGGGTTGCCCGAGAGCTCGGAGTTCACTTCGGTAACGGTTCCGGAAAGAGGCGAGTAAATGTCGCTTGCAGCCTTTACCGACTCGACGACGGCGGCGGTCGCGCCCGCTTTCACCTCGGCACCGACCTTCGGAGGCTCGGCATAGACGATATCGGTGAGTTCGGCCTGGGCGTGGTCGGTGATGCCGACAGTGATCGTGTCACCGTCGAGTCGGATCCATTCGTGGGTCTTGGCGTAGCGGAGGTCTGCGGGAACGTTCATGGGCGTGTGTGAGATCAGGCGGCTGGTTTCTTGTAAAAGGGAAGTTCGGCTACGATAGCGGCGTAGCGGCGACCGCGCACTTCAATTTCAAGCAAAGTGCCCGGGGTCGAGAGGGCAACGGGGAGGTAAGCCACGGCGATCCCCTCCCCCAAGCTCGGAGAGAGGGCTCCACTACAGGTTTCACCAACCATCGCGCCTTCGGAGAGAACAGCATAATGGGAGCGCAGGGGCGGTCCCTGGACGGTCAGCTTGAGAGGGGTGAGCTGCGAAGGAAGCCCTTTGGCACGCTGGGCCTCAAGAACAGGGCGTCCGGTGAAGGCTGGCTTCTCGGGGTCATCCAGGGAGACAAACTTCCCGAGTCCAGCCTCGAGCGGCGTCCGCTCGCGGGAAAGATCCGAGCCGTTCAGGGGATAGCCCATCTCGAGACGAAGCGTGTCACGGCAACCGAGGCCACAGGGCTTCACTCCGGCGGCAAGGAGGGCGTTCCAGAGTGCCGCGCCCCTAGCAACCGGAACGAAGAGCTCAAAACCATCCTCGCCGGTGTATCCGGTGCGGGCGACTAGGGAAGGCACCTCTCCCTCGAATCCGGGTAGGGAGGCGATCCCATTACGCTTGGGGACTTCGCATCCGGGGGCAAGGGTACGGAGGATTCGTTCCGAGTCAGGGCCCTGCAGGGCAATCGCTGCGTAGGCGTCGCCCAGATCGTTCAGCACCACGAACCCGTCAGACGGCAGACGGCTGCGCATCCACGACAGATCGATGTCGCGGCATGCGGCATTGATCACGAGGAAATATTCCTGCTCACCGCTGCGGTAGAGAATCAGGTCGTCGATAACTCCACCGCCCTCGTCGAGCATGAGCGAGTACTGGCCACGCGTGAGAGCCAACTTTCCGACACGATTGGTCAGGAGGCTCTCCAACCAGGCAAGCGCACCGGGACCGGAAACGGTCACCTCGCCCATGTGAGAGATGTCGAACATCCCGGAGGCGGAACGCACCGCCTTGTGCTCGTCGATAATGCCGGAGTACTGCACCGGCATGGACCAGCCGCCGAACTCGACCATGCGGGCTCCGCAGGCGATGTGGGCCTCCTCGAGGGGGGAATGCCTCAGTGTGATGGGATCGCTCATAATTCGAAAATGGTTCAGCCCTGCGTATCAGCTCTGCGTTATGGAACCGTTGGGACGGCGGGCGTTGAAATCCAGGTAGGTGTAGGAGGCGAACATCCGCTCATACTCGTCGACAAGACGCATCGCCTCATTCGGCTTAAGGCGGTCCCCCTTGAGGGCGGCGTCGGCCTGGGACTTGATGCGGCGGGCGAGCTCCTTGGTATCCCACTGCGTGAGGGTCAAGACCTGATCGACCGTGTTACCGGGGAGCACCTCCTCGACGTAGTAGCCCTCGTCCTCATCCTCATCGAGAAAGACATGCATCTCATTAACGCGCCCGAAGAGGTTGTGAAGATCCCCCATGATGTCCTGATAGGCACCTGAGAGGAAAATACCGAGGTAGTAGGGCTCGCCGGAACGGACGCGGTGAACCGGGAGGGTTTCCTTCACGTCTTGGAAATCGATGAACTTGGCCATCTTTCCATCGGAGTCGCAGGTGATGTCTACCAGCGTACCGCTTCGATCGGGAACCTCGTCGAGACGGTGGATCGGCATGACAGGGAAGAGTTGTCCGAGAGCCCAGTGATCGAGCAGCGACTGAAAGACGGAGAAATTGCACAGGAGTTGGTCAGCCAGAGTCACCTCGAGCTCACGAACCTCCTCCGGGATCTGGGGCATTCCCTTGTGGAGCGCGACGATCTTGGCCGCGATACGCCAGTAGAGGGTGTCGATCTTGGCCTTGGCCCGGAGATCGAGCAGACCGAGGTCAAACATCGACTGAGCCTGATCGCGAATCTGCTGGGCGTCGTGAAGATTCTCCAGACGACGCTTTTCGCTGAGTCCCGCGTGGATCTCGATCATGTCGGCGACGAGCTTGGGATCACCTGGCGCGACGCTAACGTCGCCTTCGGTTTCTTCCTTCTCAATCGAACCGAAGGCCTCGATGACCAGCACCGAGTGTGGGGCGACGATGAAGCGGCCGCTCTCGCTCACGATCACGGGATGCTCGACCTGCTCGGAGTCGCAGATCTCCATGATGTTGTAGACGATGTCGCGGGTGTATTCGTGCAGGCTGTAGTTGCGCGAGCTGTCAAAGCTGGTACGGGATCCGTCGTAGTCGACGCCGAGTCCGCCGCCGACGTCGAGGTAACCGAGCGAGTGCCCCATCTTGCGGAGCTTCGCGTAGAAGCGGGCGGCCTCGCGGGTGGCGCGGCTGATCGTCTGGATATCGGGCACCTGCGAGCCGACATGGTAATGGAGCAGGACGAGCGCGTCGGGGATTCCCTCGGCATGCAGGATGTCGCTCATCGAGACCAAATCCGCGGTGGAGAGGCCGAACTTGGCATTCTCACCTCCGCTTGTCGCCCACTTGCCGGCCCCCTTGGAGAGCAGTCGCACGCGGGCACCGATCATCGGTTTCACGCCGACCTGTTTGGCGACGGCGAGGATCTGATGGAATTCCTCGAGCTTCTCGACGACGAGGATCACTTTCTTGCCGAGCTTCAGGCCAAGCAGGGCGGCCCGGATGAACTCGTCGTCCTTGTAGCCGTTACCCACGACAAGGCTCTCGGGATCGGAATGGACGGCGAGGGCGGCGATCATCTCCGGCTTGCTGCCGGCCTCGATCCCGAAGTGGTAGGGAAGCCCCGCGTCGACGATCTCCTCCACGACCTCGCAGAGCTGGTTCACCTTGATCGGGAAGACGCCGCGGTACTGGTTCCTGTAGCCGCATTCCGAGATCGCGCGGGCGAAGGATTCGTTGAGTCTGCGGACGCGGTCGCGCAGCAGGTCGTGGCTGCGGATGAGCAGGGGGAAACGGAGCCCGCGTTCCCTGGCCTCATCGACCAGTTCCATCAGGTCGATCTCCTCCCCCTCCTTCCGTCGGGGACGGATCACGGCGTGTCCCGCCTTATTGATGAACACATAACCTTCCGACCATCCCTCCACATTGTAGAGAGCCGCGTTCTGCTGAGTGATGGATCCGGAATCAGGTTGGGACATTTTCTTGGAAATAGGAGCAGAGGAATTAACAAACATCACCCCTGTTGGCGACATGTAGATGAGATTTTTTTACCCCTCCCTGGAGAGGTCAATCCAAGCCTCAAATCATCACCCTGCATCCGAGGCGCGTCATCAGTTACCGGCCAAGGTACGGAGCAGGCCCGATCGTCCGAAATTTTTCCATCAGAAAACAGGAAAGGCGGAATGGTTTCCTGCAGGGGGCCACGGAGAGGGG
>RFPR01000063.1 GCA_009928265.1 Pseudomonadota bacterium
TCCGAGCGCTCGATGTAGCGGCTCATCCAGTAGAGGGAGTTGGCCACGCGCGAGAGCATGACATGGGCATCGCGCCGGTCGTTGATCGGCTTCTGCGCGGTGGGGAGGGGGAGAATCGTTTCGCTCATCGTGAAAGGGAGTGAGGATGCCGTTTGTGCGTTCTCAGCTGTCGCCGTGCAGCACCCAGGTGTCCTTGGAGCCACCACCCTGTGAGGAATTCACCACGAGCGACCCCTTCTTCAGCGCAACGCGGGTGAGACCACCCGGCGTGACCGTCACCTTCTCGCCGTAGAGGATGTAAGGGCGCAGGTCGACATGGCGTCCCTCGAAAGCCCCGTCCGTATCGCCGTGGCACCAGGTGGGATGACGCGAGAGCGAGATCGGGTGCTGGGCGATAAAGTTGCGGGGATTGGCCCTGATCTGCTCCCGGAAGCTCTCGATCTCCTCCTTGGTGGCCCAAGGGCCCATGAGCATTCCGTAGCCTCCGGCCTCGTTGGCGGATTTGACGACGAGTTTTTCCAAATTCTCCATGATGAAGACTCGGTCCTCGGGCTCGCTGGCGAGGAAGGTTCCCACGTTCGGAAGAATCGGATCCTCTCCGAGGTAGTATTTGATGATCTTGGGGACGAAGTAGTAGACCACCTTGTCGTCGGCCACTCCCGTTCCGATGCTGTTGGCGAGGCTGACGTTGCCCGAGCGGTAGGCATGGACAAGGCCGGGGACGCCCAGCAGGGAATCGGAACGGAAGACCGTGGGATCCAGGAAGTCGTCGTCGATGCGGCGCGGCGGTAGATCACGTCGACCGGGACAAGGCCCGAGGTCGTGCGCATGTAGACGCGTGCATCGCGGACCACGAGGTCGCGGCCCTCCACGATCGGGATGCCCATCTGGCGGGCGAGGAAGGAGTGCTCGAAGTAGGCGCTGTTGAACACACCCGGGGTCATGAGCACCACATTGGGCTGGGAGGTAGTGAGTGACGGCGGCGAGACGTACTGGAGGACCTTGCGCAGATCGGCGGCGTAGCTATCGACCGGATGGACGCGCGCGGACCGATAGAGATCGGGGAAGGCGCGCTTAAGAGCTGCGCGGTTCTCCAGCATATAGCTGGCACCTGACGGACAGCGCAGGTTGTCCTCGAGTACCAGGTAGTTGCCCTGCCGGTCGCGGATCAGGTCTGTGCCGCAGATGTGGACATAGATGTCCTTGGGCACGTTGAATCCCATGAACTCGCGCCGGAAATGCTTCGCACCGAGAATGTAGTGGGGCGGGATGACGCGGTCCTTGAGGATCTTCTGCTCGTGGTAGATGTCGTGCAGGAAGAGATTGAGCGCGGTGATGCGCTGGATCAGTCCCTTCTCGATGGTCTGCCATTCGGTGTCGGGAATGACGCGCGGCACGAGGTCGAACGGGAAGATACGCTCGGTTCCCTGGTCGTCATTGTAGACCGTGAAGGTGACGCCACCCCGCATGAAGGCCAGGTCGACCGCAGTCTGCTTCCGCTTGTGCTCTGCTTCGTGGAGATGTTTCAGGTGCTCGGCGACGCGTGCGTAGTGGGGGCGGACAGCCCCCGATTCATCGAACATCTCGTCACAAAAATCACCGCGGTCGTAAGTCTCTAGAAGCATTGGGAAGGAAAATTGGAGGTGGGGGGCATGAATCGGTTGCCTGAGATGAAGCAACTACCGGGCCAGCCTTGAGGGAAATAACCGCCTCACTTGTTGAGGAGTAACTCGTTGATCTTCAGTTGGTAGTTATCGCGGGCGTTCAGGAAAGCCAGATTTCCTTTCCTGTCGATCAGCCACAGGGTGGGAAGTGTGTTGATCCCGAACTTCCGTGCGATGGCATTTTGCCATCCCTGCCCGTCGAAGGAGGTCGGCCAGAGGAGGTGGAGCGAATGCATGGCTGCGTCCAGATCGGTCCTGTTGCGATCAAGGCTCACGGTCACCACGCGGAGGGAAGGAACGCTGTCGGCGTATTTTGCAAAGTATCCCATCCAGACCAGACTTGGCGCAGACTCCGCCGACCAGAAGACCACGGCCGTGACCTTGCCTCGTTCATCGGCCAGATCGACCTTGGTCCCGTCGGTGGCCGTGAAGCGGAGATTCACGGGTCTGCCGAGTTGCTGGAGTTGCAGTTGGTCGTCCTTGAGGCGCTGCAGGAGCGACTCTTCGGTGCAGAGCGAGAGGGCAAGCTCGAGCAGCTTCTTTTTCTCACCGGGGTGATAGTTGCTGAGGTCCGCCGCTTCCGCGAGCAGGCGCGCGGCGCGACGATCCTGCGGATAGTCTTGGGAGAATTGCATCGCTAGGGCACGGGCGTTCTCCCGCCTCGTATCAGGTGAGTCGCCGAGATCCTGCCACTGGAGGGTTATTCTGCGGAACATCGCCTCGGCACGCAGGTTCCTGTCGGGAACCGATCGCTCGAGTTCCTTGAGCTTTGAAACGGCCTTCTGGACGCCGGCCTTGTCTGTTTGCAGCGAAGCAAGGCGACCCTGTGCGGAAGCCAGGCGGATTCTCGATTCCCAGACATGAGGATCGTCGGGGGACTGGCTGAGGAAACGCTCATTGGCCGCGATCTGTGCGGTGAGCTTCCCGATCATGGCCTGCTTTGCCTTGGCCTGATCACGGGAGAGGGCGACCGGAGCGTCGAGAGCGGTGACGCTAGCCCAATCCGCCCGAAGTCCCTGCCCCATCGATAGGAGAGCAACCAAGGCCGCTGCAAGGCGGCATATCCCGGGATGCATGGTCATGGCGTATTCTGTGGTTTGGGGGACGCGGCAGTTTTGGTTCGTGTTTTCCTGAGAGTGAGAACAAGGGGGCAGTGATCGCTTGCTTCCCGCCAGTAGGGAAAGCGTGCGATAGCCGACCGCCCGGAGTCGATCTCCGGTTCCAGTTTCTTGGAGACCATCATGTAGTCAATCCGCGAGTAGACATCAGCGCTGGCCCAGTATTCCGTCCAGCCTTCCCCATTGCGGTCAGTCAGCGGCAGCGCCCTCAGACTGTCAGGCCACTCGGGCTTGCCGGAGATCTCCAAGAGGGTGCGGCTGTTCTTGGTGTCGTTGACGTCACCCATTACCACAAGCCGTGTCGCGGGATCCCGTGAGAGGATGTTCCGGACGTGCTTCCGTAGAAAGAGTGCCTCCGCCTCCCTGAGCTCTGTCGCATCATAGTCCGTCACCTCCAGCTTCGCTTTGAGGTGCACGCAGAGGATGCGAATCCGATAGCCCGGACTAGGTTCGATCGTGACGTCGAGGAATCCTCGCGGACTGTGCAGCGTCACTGAGCCGACCTTGAGGGGAATGTCGCCCAGCGAATGCCGCTCCACGATGGGAAAGCGGCTCAGCAGCGCGACATGACGCGACGTGTCTGGACCGTTTAGGTATTCAGCCTCGGCATAATCAAGTCCCGCCTTATGGAGTCGTCTCCTGAGATCCTCGAGTTGGGCAGGCGTTCCGATCTCCATCAACCCGATGATGTCGGGATTGATCTCCGCGATCGATTTGGCGACGGCGTCCCTCTCCGGTTCTGGTTTGCCGGCCTCTGCAACCATCTTGCCACCAATGAGACGGGGCATGGTGGTGTAATTATCCACATTGTAGGTGGCGATCCGGAACTCCCCTGGATCGCATGCGGGGAAAAGATCCCCGGCCCGGGAATAAGGGGCAAAGACAACCCCGATGAAATACCACGAGGCAAACAGCAGAGCCTTCAAGGCTCCACGAACGCTGAACCTACCGCTTGTCACCACAGGCCCTTTCTAGGCCTGCTTCTGCTCGTCCTTCGCTGGTTCGTTAGCAACAGGAGTCGAGGGAGTGGCGGGCTTGGCCACTTCCTTGTCAAACTCCTCTTTGGCTTTCTTGAATTCGTTCACGCTCTGGCCCAGACCGCGGGCCAGTTCGGGGAGTCGCTTCGCACCGAAAAGGACAAGGACGATGATCAGGAGAACGATCAGATCCGGGCCGCTCGGCATGCCAAAGGCGAGGGGAAGCGAAAAACCGTGCTGGAGAAAGGAAGCGGTCATGCTTCTTTCCTACCACTCCGCCGCACCGGTGCAACAGACTTTCTTTGCCTACGAGCTGAATCCTGCGTCATTTAGAATCCTGAATCCTGATTTCCGAATCCCCTTCACTCCTTTCAGGTTTTTCATCCATGTTTCTTTTCCCCTTATGAACCTCCTCTCCCTGCTGATTCTTCTCGGTGGATGCCTTGTCTCTGTCTTTCTGGAGGGCGGGCCGCGCCAGGGAGGTGAGGGGGCCTTCCTGCTGACGGCGGGAGTGGTGCTGATTCTTTGTCGACCGGCGCGGCCGACCTCCTGGTGGCTCTGGCTGGGGGGACTACTCGTCCTACTGACCTGCTCGGCGTCGTTACTGCCGATGGATCTCCTTCCCATACCAGCTTGGAAGCAGACCCTCGCTGCGATCCCGGCGATCACCCTCCCTCCGACGATTACCTGCGATCCCTATGCGGTGGCATTCTGGGTGGTGGCGCTGGCCGCGAGTATCGCGGTGGCGCTCTTCGTGCTGGGCCAGCCCATGCAGGGCGGCGCACTGCGGATCATTGCACTGGCAGCAGTGGCGGGATGCACCGCTTACGCCGTCACGGCCATGGCCGCGTGGAACGGAGGATGGCACTACCCTTTTTTCAAACAGGAATCATGGGCTCAGCCCGCCTTCGGATTCTTTACGAACCGCAATCAGACCGCCGGATTCCTGCTGACCGGCGCAATCCTAGCGCTCGGAATGATCTGCCGTGGATTTATCGGAAGACGCTGGTTCTATGTTCTTGCCGGAGTCGCTGCCTTCACCGTGCTCTGCTACTGCCTGCTCTTTCTTTCGGCATCTCGGGGAGGACTTGTCTTCCTTGTCATTGGATGTGCGATCTGGCTTGCCGGTCTGGGGGGATACCGCTCCCGGAGCCTTATTACTATCGGCATTCTGATTATGGTCTTTATCGGGGTGGCCTTTATCCGATCTGACAGCGTCTTGTTGGAACGCTTCCTCGGCCGCACCGGGGAACTTGCAAAAATTGAGCAGGCCGATTGGATAAAGGATCGCCCCGTCAAGTCTGATGCTCGGATCGGAATCTGGCTTGATACCTTGGGAATGATTCGAGAGCAGCCGCTGTCTGGATCGGGTCTCGGATCCTACCCGTTCGTCTATCAGTTTCATGCCAAGCGGAGCTTCTCGGAGATGACCGCGCTTCATGCCGAGAGTTCCTGGCTGACCTTGGCTGCCGAGGCTGGAGTTCCCGCGCTCCTTGCCGTGCTGTGCTGCCTTGCCTTCCTGCTCACGGGGTTGCCTCGCTTGGAACGACTCTCAGGCCGCGACTGGCCCCTGCGGTGGGGCTTCCTCGCAGCGTTTTTTGCGGAGTTACTGCATGGACTCGTGGATGTCCCTTTGCACAAGCCCGAGCTGGGGTGGTGGCTCCTGCTGCTGGGAGCGATCGGATTCGCGCCTCTGGCGGAGACTGCGAATCCGGTTCGTATCGGGATCGGAGGCTGGCTCCAGCGGATGGTGCTGATTTTGGTTGGACTTGGATCGCTCCTGCTCGGCGGGTGGATGATTGCGGCTCAGTTCGGTAAGGCGCGATTCCTGCCTCCCTTTGCCGCAGCCGCATCCGAGCGGCATATCGAGTCCCTCTACCGCGAGGTGACTGATTTCTCCCCGGAGGCGGTCGCATCAGTCATCCGCAGAGAGATGGCTCTCCAGCCAGTCAATCCCCGGCTTTACTACCAACTCGGCTCCATGTTCCTGCTCACTCCCGGTGGAGTCGAGCAGGCCAAGTCCGAGTTCCAGGCTCAATTGGCTCTCTCGCCGAGTGACCCGATGTTTCCGAAATCGGAGGGATTGGCCCTTGCTCCTCATGATACGGAGGCCGCGGTGATGCTTTGGAGGGAGGCGCTGCGGCGCAGGCTTCTCATCGACGACTCGCCTAACTGCCCCATCCGCCGCAGCGAGGGACTCTTTTATTCCATGATCTCCGATGCCAAGGAGTACCCCGAGTTGGCCGCACGCCTTGGGGAACTTGCCACCCTTTCGCCTGAACTCCGTCTTCTATGGATTTCGCAGTCCACGGGTGATCCCTCCCTGATCATGGTCGAAGTGCAGGATGAGGCCTTTCTGCGGACACTCACGCCACGACAGAAAGTACGGCTTCTAGAGCTTTGGTATCAGCGTGGCGACCGGACAGCATTGGCCGCCTATCTGGATGCCCACCCCGAACTTGCCTCGGAGTCCGTGCCGGTGCGGGCTCTCATTCTCGCGGAGGGGCCGGATCCCCGGCAGGGATGCCAGCTTCTCCGAGATACCTATCATCTTCAGCTTCCCGAGGCCGACGCTGACTCTGTTATCCGTCCCACGGATGAAGCGGTGCCATCGGCCCCACTTGCTGCCGCCTCCTATTACATGCTTCATGGCAATGTAGTGAGTGCTCGCAGGATCCTGACTTCGCCCGGTGTGTCGGGAGGGGCAGAAGTCTCGCGCCTCCGGGCTGCACTCGCGATCCGTGAAGGCCGGTGGAAAGACGCCGTCCGTCTTCTCCTAGACTATCTCCATCAATCGAAAAAACTTTAGGAAACCGCGGTCCTTTAAGCTCATGTCCCTAGCAGTGACGCAAGGACACCGGGGAGGGGGCTACTCAAATAAAATCTCTATGTAGTTGGATTCTCGCAGCGAATCCAAAGCCGACATTATGTTCTCAATATTCCGTTTGATTCTAGGCCATGAAGTAGTGGTCAGCACAATGATGGCAATTTTTCGTTCCGAGAGATTTTGCTGATATCTGAGATTCTGATCCGTGGTGATCAGCAGGCTTTAGCCCTCTCGTTCTGCTGCGGCTATCAGCTCTCCATTCGAGAGTTGGGACCATCCCATTTCCGCTGCCGTGTCTACTGGGTTAGGATGCAGGTGACGCCGAAGTGGAACGGGCGTTCCTTGATCAAAGAGGATTCTCATGCAGCCACAGGAGAGGCCAGACTCTCCGAGGCAAATTCCAGAACGGCTTCAACCTGGTGACGTTTTACGCCGGGGAACCATTCAAGAAACTCATCGACCGTAGCGCCATCCTCAAGGTTCTCAAAAAGAGACCTGACTGGAACACGGGTGCCTCGAAACAACCAAGCACCGCTTACACGGTCGCTGTGGCGTTCTACCTCCGTGCAGGCACTCCACTCTTTCATAAGCTCAAATTAACCCCAGAGATCCTGATCCGCAAGCCCTGCGACCGTTCCTCCAAGTGACGCAAGAACACCGAGGAGGTGGGCAGCACCGGTTGACAACTGGATCTTATGATATATCCTTCTATCATGAAAAGCGCAACGGTTGCTGATTTAAGAAATCAATTTAGACGGGTCTCGGCATGGATTGAGGAGGGGCAGACCGTGGAAATCATGCGACGTGGGAAACCTTTTGCGCGGCTTTCCGGGATCAGCATCGGCAATCTGACCAAGGACAAGCCCGACATGCTCGCTCAGCTCAGGGAAATCTGGGGCGACAAGATGTATTCCGAAACCCAGGTTCGGGCCATGAAGGAGGCTGAACTTGACGGGGAGGAAGGATGACTTCCTACCCCGACACCTCCTTTCTCTGCGCGCTCTACAGACCGCAATACAATTCGGTTCTCGCGGCGGAGTACTTTGCCAAGATGAAGGAGCCGCTTCATGTGGCTTCGCCTCTGATTTTCGAGTTTCGTCAGTCCCTTAGATTTCAAGCCTTCTTACACACCCGGGATCGCAGCAAAGGATTCACGCAGAGAGAGGCCTCCGCAGCCCTTGCAAAGCTTGATGAGAACCTTGCCGATGGATTTCTGAAGGCTGTGCCCGTTGATTGGCCGGATGTCGTCTCACTTGCCGATCGACTCTCAGCTCGGCACACCCCGAAAGAGGGAACCCGCGGGTTCGATATCATTCATGTGGCGACGGCACTTCATCTTGGAGCCCGGAAATTTCTCACCTTTGATAGCGGACAGAAAAGAATGGCCTTGTCGGAAGGATTGAAGGTGCCCTTCTAGCACTGGGCTAATTGCAGGAGCCGGCATTCCTCCTGGTCACGAAGAGGCATTGGTGGGGGGTACCCTTTCCCTCATTTCGAGGCCAGACCTAAAAGTCTGACAGTCTTTTGTCTGCCGGTCGTCCCCGACCAGGCATCCTTTTCCGTAACTGCGGAATCGGACTACCTTCCGGTATGACTAAGCCGCTTCCCCAAGCACTTTTTTCCTCCCCCCCTAACTTCTCCCCTCTCCTGGCACCGCTTCTTCGTTAAAGTCCTTCCCGTCTACAAGACACTCGCCGGCAAGTTTTGAGAAGAGCAGCAAAGTCCTCTTTATATAAAGACGATATAAATAAAGTAATGTTTCAGGCATTCATTTTTCATATCCGGGTTCTTTGATCCCATGTTGACAGATCTTAAAGCTAGACCTATTTTCTGACTATGAAGCTAGTCAATGTTTCCCAAGCCAAAGCTCAGCTCAGCTCTTTAATCGAGGCAGCCGAATTGGGCGAGCAGGTTCTCATCATGCGTGGCTCGCGACCTGCAGTAACTCTTATGAGAGTCACTGAGGAGGACCTGAGCTTCCACCCCGAGGTGCCAGTTAATGCCTTGAACGATTTTGAGGCTGAGATTGAGCAGGAGAGGAGAGAGGCCAAACTGCTCCACCTTGGAGCCACCGAATCCAAAGCTGCCTCCGAATTGAAGACTTGGTAAAGAATGCCCGGGCACAGACCAATCTTTGCGGTCACGAGATTCAGAAAGACCTGGCGGACACTATCCGCGAAACAGCGACTGCAGATTATCGAGATCATCATTGCCCTACCCGAACTCATGGGTAATCCCCATGCCCATTCCGGATATGGATTTCGCAGACTGCACGGCACCGCGTTTCACGAGGCTAGATTGGATCTCAGGTGGAGATTGCTTATGAGAATCACCGAAGAGGAAATAATTCTCTTTGATGTGATGAACCACGATCAGATCCGCAGACTCTGATCCTCTGTTTGACGCCACTTCCACCCGGAAGCGCTGGCGCCCTTTCACTGAGGGCTTGGTTCACATTAATACTTTTTCACCTTCATACCTTTTACTTTTCTACATTTCCCCCCGCCGTCCCCATCTCCCATGCCCTACCTAAAAGTCTAACAGTCTTCAGCCTAAAAGCCTTCCTTCTCTTTCCTGTTCATTTCCAGTTGAACAAAAGCAGAGTTCGATTATTTTTGAACAATTCGGCCGACTGCTTTTCGTGAGCAAACAGCCCCATCATCCAGAAACCCCTCTGGTAAAACCACTTACGGTTGCCAAGGGCGGCAGCATTGACTCGTTCGCGCCCGCTTGGTTCCCACTTTTTACCAGTTCGTGTTGCGGTTTTCCCCCTAACAGTCTTCAGCCTTCAGTCTAACAGTCTTCTCTTCCGCTTGCCCTCCATGCCTTCCAAGCCCCTCACCCCCTTCCAGCGGGAATCCATCGACCTCTTCGTCGGGGCCTTTGCCGTCCTCTCCCTGCCGCGCTCACTGGGTGAGATCTACGGCCTGCTCTATAGCAGCGAGGAGCCTTTGGCATTCGATGATTTTGTCACCCGCCTCGACCTGAGCAAAGGCTCCGTGAGCGAAGGACTACGACTGCTCCGCTCCCTCGGCGCCGTCAACCTCCTACCGGTGGAGGGTTCCCGGAAGGATCACTTCATCGCCGAGACCAGTCTTCGCAAACTTGCCGGCGGCTACCTTCGCGACCGCATCGAGCCCTACCTGAGGGGAGGGGAATCACGGATCGAATCCCTCCGCAAGGTGAGCGCCACCGATCCTGAGCTGAACGACTTCCAGCAAAAGAGGATCAACCAGCTCCTCTCCTGGCACCGTTTCTTCGCAAGAGTCCTCCCCGTCTTCAAGGCCCTGGCAGGTAAAATCTAAAGAGATTCCAATTGATGGTTTACTTTAGGGCGATATAAATAAAGTGATGTTTAACCGATTTGTGGGTCAGAGTTTTGAAAAGGACTTTGCCAAGCCCTTTGTCCACATCCTCTTTGGCGCTCGGCAGACCGGTAAGTCTTCACTGGTCCGAAGTCTGATACCCGATCCATCCCTCTCCTATGATTTCTCCGACCCTTCAGAGAGGACGAGAGTACTGGCGGATCCCGGCGCATTCATCAGGGAGTGCGAGGCACTGCCCAAACATGATGCCGCTCACTTTGTGGTTGTTGATGAGGCCCAGAATGTCCCGGCGGTGTTTGATGCCGTGCAATTTCTCCACGACCGGGACAAGACTCGGTGGCGATTTATCCTGCTTGGCAGTTCCGCTAGAAAACTTCGTCAGACTGGGGCAAATCTCCTTCCCGGACGAGCCCTGCTTCATCGCTTAATGCCATTGGTGATGGCAGAGAGACCACCTCTTCCATCCGGAGAGACCCTTACCTCACTGCGACTTGAACCACCCTCAGAACCACGATTTCCTCCTACCGGACTGATCGAGCGCCTTTCCTATGGAGAGTTGCCGGGCATTGCCACCATGGCCGAGGAGGATCGCTCCGGGATCCTCCGGTCCTATGCGACCATTTACCTCGAGGAGGAGATCCGTCGCGAGGGATTGGTCAGGGACTGGGGTGCCTTTGTGAACTTTCTGAGACTCGCCGCGGCCGAGTCGGGTGGAGAGTTAAATTTTGCCGCACTCTCCCGTCAGGTAGGACTCAGTCTCCCCACGGTCAAGTCACACTACCAACTTCTCGAGGATATGTTTCTCGGGGTTCGCATCCCGGGATGGGCGGGAAGTGCCCGGAAAAATTTAGTATCCAATCCCAAGTTCCTCATATTCGACACGGGCGTGAGACACGCTGCCGCAGGGTTAAAGCCCTGCCCTGACACAGTCCTCGCAGACCCGGGCCGCATCTTTGAGCAATGGGTGGGGATCGAACTTTGGAAGCGGCTACAGTACATTGGGGGAAAATTGCACCATGTTCGTAGCAAGGATGGCAGGGAGATCGACTATCTGGTCGAGAGGGAAGGGGAGTTGATTCCCATAGAGGTAAAGTGGACCGATCGTCCCACCCCCGGAGACGCCAGGCATTTGGTCGATTTCATGAAAAACCAACCTAATGC
>RFPR01000064.1 GCA_009928265.1 Pseudomonadota bacterium
CGCAAAACTTGAAAACCGATTCCGTTCAATCCTCATCCGCCGGATGTTTGGCTCGACCAAACAACGGGTTTTGCCACCTAACCACGCCTTAACTTAAAACCGCCCTCAGGAGCTTTTTTCCCAACTTGTCCACATGCCCCACCCTCCAAATCCCCGCGAGACCCGCAACAATTTTACCCCAAACGGCTCATTGCCCATATTTTACAATAGGCGCAGGGATTTCGGATGCCGGACACGGCTTATGTCTTCCCTGCAAGGTTTGGAAGTTTGGATGCCGCGCAAGGCGCGCGAGAGAAGGCGTAGTAGACCTACGCCGACCGAGCGGCAACACCGTGCGGCGCCAAAATCCCAAACCTTAAAATTATCCGGGGATGTTTTTGAGAAGTTCCGAGTTCGTCGGATACCGACGGATAAAGAACAGAAGCCTCTCGATCGCCTCGATCGGTTTGTGACCGGCGAGGCCGCGGCGGATGATATTGATCTTGTGCATGTCCTCGGGAGTGAGGAGCAGTTCCTCGCGGCGTGTGCCGGAGAGGAATATATCGACGGCGGGGTAGATGCGCTGGTCGCTGATCTTGCGGTCGAGGACGAGCTCCATGTTGCCGGTACCCTTGAACTCCTGGAAGATCAGGTCGTCCATGCGGCTGTTGGTCTCGATGAGCGCTGTCGCCATGATCGTGAGGGATCCGGCCTCCTCGGTATTGCGGGCGGAGGCGAAGAGCTTGCGCGGGATCTCCATGGCACGTGAGTCCATACCGCCGCTCATGGTGCGGCCGCCGCCGCCCTGCGCGTTATTGAAGGCGCGGCCGATGCGGGTAAGCGAATCCATAAGGACGAAGACATCCTTACCCTGCTCGACGAGACGCTTGGCGCGGTCGATGGCAATCTGGGCGATGCGGGTGTGGCTGCGGAGATCGCTGTCGTTGGAGCTGGCGTAGAGTTCGGCCTGCGGCACGGTGCGCTTGATCTCGGTGACCTCCTCGGGACGCTCGTCCACGAGCAGGATGATAAGCTTCATCTCGGGGTGGTTCTTTACCACGGCATCCGCGATGTGCTGCAGCAGGGTAGTCTTGCCGGTGCGGGGAGGCGCGACAATGAGTCCGCGCTGCCCCTTGCCAACGGGGGTCATGAGATCGATAACGCGGGTGGTGAAGCGCTCGGGGACCGTTTCGAGCTTGATCCGCTTATTCGGGCTGATGGTGGTCAACTCCTCGAAGAGCGGAATATTCACGTACTTCGCGGGATCCTCTCCCTCGATCTCCGTAGCGCGGAAGAGCTGGAGTCCACGGGGCCCACGGCGCGTCTCACCCTTGATTAAAACGCCATCTCGTAGATTGTGCTGACGGATTACCTCGGGGGTGATGAAGATATCGTTCTGAGTTGCGGCGTAGGCGCGCTTGGCCTCACGAAGGAAGCCAAATCCTTTACCCGAGACCTCGACCACGCCCTCGGCGTATGTCGGCTCGGGCGGCGGTCCATCTTGGACGGGTGCCTCGGCTCCATTGGCAGGAGCTGGATCATTGAATTCGTCGGGGCCTGGGCCGTTCTGGTCACCCGACTGCTGCTCTCCGCCGCGGTCATCACGACGATTGCGGAAAGGCCGACGGCCGCGCTGGAAGCGGCCTCCACCCCGGCGATTGTTGCCGCCGCGGCGGCCGCCTCCCTGCTGGGAGGAGTTTTCCTGGGAAGAGGACCCCTCGGAAGCTCCCCCTTGGGAGGGAGCCGGGGCTTGAGAATCGGGTGATGGGGACTGGGGTTCGTCGCTCATGGAAATTTAGGGTGGGTGATAGGGAGAAGGCTGTGGTCAGTTGGATTGGAAGTGATTGCGGCTGAAAAGGATACTCTTGGGTAAAAGGACTCCAATGCCGCAGAAGATGGCGTGTAGACCGATCGGTGAGCACCGGATGATGCCGGTATTCCGTCGGGCTGACGGCCAATTCCCTGTTGGAATGGATGACTGCTGAAATTCGTTGGGGTTGGTGGATCTCGGAAACCAAACAACCGGGGTTACTTCAACTCACCGGCAACCGTGTGGGGAGAGATCCTGAAAGACCAAAACGTGAGATGAGCAAATCACACGGCCGCTTGATGTCAACCAGCTTTTTTTATCCATCCTCAAAACGTCACCGTTTCCCCGATTCCAGGCAGATGAAGCCGAGCCCCCTTGAGTTCGAAGGCCTGCTTCGCGGCCTCCCGATCGATAGTGATGGGTGGGAAGGTGTTGTAATGGACACCCAGCACCTCCCGGCAACCGAGCCATTCCGCAGCCGTTGCTGCATCCCTGGCCCCCATCGTGAAATGATCCCCGATGCAAAGTGCGGCGAATTTCAGGGGCCCTGCTGCGGCGATGAGTTCCATGTCGCAGGTCAGCGCGGTATCGCCGCTGTAGTAAAAGGCTCCCTCGGCCGTTTCCACTCGGAATCCCCCGGGCTGCCCTCCATAGGAACCGTCGGGTAGGCTACTCGAGTGGATGGCGGTGGTGAAGGTAACTCGCCCGAACTCCAGGTTGCAGGAGCCGCCGGAATTCATATGAATCCTGTTCTCGATTCCCTTGTTTCCAAACCATTCCACCACCTCGTAGCCAGCGATAATTGTGGCGCCGGACGCCCGGGCGATCGTCTCGACATCGGATACATGGTCGAAATGACCGTGCGAAAGCAGGATAAAGTCGGGTTTGAGCGAGGCGATATCGACCGAAGCGGCCAGTGGGTTCGGCGTGATGAAGGGGTCGAAGAGCAGCGTCTTCCCCGCCGTTTCCACCGCAAAGCAAGAGTGTCCGTAGTAGGTGACCTTCATGGAAGGCATCCTTCCCGATCGCACCCCCCTTCGCCAAGGGTGAAAAATTGATGGAAATCCCTCCGCTCCATCCTTGCACCCCCGACAACCCGACCCCACTCTGGAGATCAGGACTGACCATGATCATCGACCCGGAAAAGAAAATTGCAGGTCTTCTCGTCCCTCTCTTCGCGGTGCGGGGACGGCACGACTTGGGGGTGGGCGACACCGAGGCGCTCTCCGAGGCAGTGGAGTGGGCGGTCGGTAACGGCTTCGGCGCCGTGCAGATCCTTCCCTTCAACGAAACTGGCGGCGATCACAGCCCCTACAATGTCCTGAGCGCCTTCGCGATCGATCCCTCGACAATCACGACACACCCCTCGTGGCTTCCCGACCTAACCCCTTCGGAATATCGCAGAATCACCGAAAAGTCCGATCTGAGGGCTCTCCGCGCTGGCCCCGTGGACTACACCGGGGTGAAAGCCCTGAAGCGGGAACTTCTGGAATCCGCATGGAAACGTTTCCGGTCAGGCGATGGACGCGGCGGACGGGCAAAGCGGTTCACCCATTTCCTGGAACAGCACTCCGCCTGGCTCCCCGACTACACTCTCTACAGGGTCCTGCTGGAGAGGAACGGTCTCGTTGAGGATCCCTCGTTGTGGCCCTCAGGCCGGCGGAACGCCGCCGAGGCTCGCGCTTGGTTGGCGGGACTTCCCGCCACGGAACGCGCCGCGGTCGAGGAAAGCCGCCTCTTCTTTGCCTACGTCCAGTGGATCGCTTTTTCACAATGGTCCGCTGTCGCCGACCTCGCGGAAGTCCTCGGCATCGCGCTCATCGGTGATGTCCCCGTTGGCGTGGCCGCCGGCGGGGCCGATGTCTTTGCCTGTCCCGGGGAATTTGACTCGGAGCGCTCCTGTGGGGCTCCCCCTGAGAAGGTCTTCAAATCTGATCCTTTTACCGAGCAGTGGGGTCAGAACTGGGGCTTCCCCCTCTACCGCTGGGACGTCATGGCCCGGAACAATTTCCTCTGGTGGCGCCGTCGCCTGCGCCTGCTCCGCTCGGTATTTCACCTCCTGCGGGTCGACCACGCGCTCGGATTCTTTCGCATCTACAGCTTCCCATGGCCACCGCAGCGTAATGCCGAGTTTACAAACCTCTCCGAGGAGGCCGCGAGAGAACAGACGGGCGGCAGACTGCCCGGATTCGTAGAGCACGATGACTCGACCCCGGAGCACAGGGATGCCAACAAACGCCACGGCGAGGTGCTACTTGGGATCCTTGATTCCGAACTCGGACCCCACCGCTTGATTGCCGAGGATCTCGGCGAGGTCGCCCCCTATGTCCGCCCCGTGATGGCAGGGATGGGCCTGCCCGGATTCAAGATACCTATGTGGGAGCGCCTTTCCGACGGCTCGATCCAACCAGGCGCCGACTACACCCGCATCTCCGTGGCCACCTATGCCACCCACGACCACGCCCCCCTCAAGACCCAGTGGCGGGAATGGCAGGAGGGGGTGACGCGAGGAGGGGCCGAAGGCGTGGGATGCCGCAGGATTCTCTCCGAGCTTTTGACCTATGCCGGGAGGCCTGATCTCGACCCGATGACACCGTTTGACGGGGAGGTTCACGTTGCCCTGCTCGGCGGGTTGCTTCGCTGCAACTCCTGGATCGTGATCCCGATGATCACCGACCTTTTCGGAACGGAACAGCGCTTCAATGTCCCCGGTGCCGTGGGTTCGGCCAACTGGACTGCCCGGATCGAGGATCCGGTCGGCGAGTGGACAACCCGCCACGCCCCCCTGCTTGCTAGATGGCGTAACACAGTGCAGTCCTCGGGACGCGCCTGATTTCGCGGGCTTTTCTTTCCTTCAGAGAGCTTGCAGGGTGAGTGCTTTCTGTGTAGGACATCTTCTTGGTCTGGCCCCCGACAGAACTTTTCTTCACCCTTTCACCTTTTCATCATGGCCAACCTGACCAAACGCGACCTCGTCGTTGCCATCAGCAACGAGACCGGACTCATCCAGAGCGATGTCTTCAATGTCATCCAACGCACGCTCGACCACATCACTGATGCCCTCGCCAAGGGAGACGGCGTGGAGCTTCGTAACTTCGGAGTGTTTGAGGTACGCCTGACTCGTTCCCGGGTCGGCCGGAACCCTAACCAACCAGACGTCGACGTGCCGATCCCTTCGCGTGCCACGGTGAAGTTCAAGGCCGGCAAGGTAATGCGCCAGCGCGTTCTCCTGCGAACAGAGGATCTCAAGAGCTCGGGTGGCAACGGGAATACCCCGTAAGTTACGCCGAATATACCTCCCCTCCCCCCTTCCAGATCGGTGCCCGACCAGAACAGGATACGCCTTCGCGGCGTCACGCAGAATAACCTCAAGGGCATCGACCTCGACCTTCCCACAGGGTCTCTCATCGTCCTCACAGGCCCCAGTGGGTCGGGTAAGTCGAGTCTCGCCTTTGATACGATCTATGCCGAGGGGCAACGTCGCTACGTCGAGACGTTCAGCCCCTACACAAGGCAGTTCCTCGACCGCATGGACAAGCCGCAGGCGGAGTCCATTGAGGGAATTCCCCCCGCGATCGCCATCGAGCAGAGCAACAGCGTCAAGACCACCCGCTCGACAGTCGGCACGATCACTGAGATCAACGACTACTTGAAGCTGCTCATGGCCCGCGCGGCGAAGGCCACATGCCCGGGATGCGGCCGCCATGTCTCGCCAGAGTCCTCGGAATCGGTTGTCTCCTCTCTGGTCTCCTCGCTCACGGGACGCCGTCTGCTCGTCACCTTCCCCGTCCCCACGCGGCCCGAACCGGAAGAAGAGGGTGCTCCTCCTACCAAGATCCCGGAACCCCCTGATTTCCTGAACTTCCTGCGCGAGCAGGGCTATCTTCGCATCTGGATCAATGGTGCGATCGTCAGGACTGACGAGGCTCCTACCATCGCCGCGCTTCCGACCATCGTCTCCGTGATCCAGGACCGACTCGAGATTGGCGAGGCGGAGCGAGGGCGTCTCACCGAGGCGGTCGAAACGTCCCTGCGACTCGGCAAGGGGAAGATTACCCTGGTCGATCCCGAGTCTGGGGAGAGCTTTCCCCATTCCTCCGGGTGGCATTGCCCTCATTGCGACCTCGATATCCGCCCACCGGCCCCCGGTCTCTTCAGCTTCAACAACCCCCTTGGCGCTTGCCCCGACTGCCGAGGATTCGGTCGCGTTATCGGCATTGACTACGACCGGGTTATGCCCGACCGCTCGCTCAGCATCGCCGGCGGGGTAGTCAAACCATTCCAGAGCGGCCAGTCACGTGAATGCCAGCGTGACCTCCTCAAGGCCTGCGCCGAGCACGACATCGACGTCCATCCTCCATTCGAGGAACTCCCTGAAAGCGACCAGAAATTCGTGATCGAGGGTGAGAGCGGAGCCGACATCACAGCCGAGGAACTCTGGGAGAACGACCGCTGGTACGGGATCGACGGCTTCTTCCGGTGGATGGAGCGGAAGACCTACAAGATGCACATCCGCGTCTTCCTGAGCCGCTACCGTGCCTACAAGCCGTGCGTGACCTGTGGCGGCGGCCGCTTCCAACCCGACACGCTCAATTACCGGCTACCCCTTCCCTCGCGGACGATGACCCTGCCGGAAATTGCGGCCACCCCGGTGGCGGAACTGGCCGTCGCAATCGCGACACTCCCCGTCCCCGAGGGGGATGCAGGCACCCGGATGATTCTCGACCAGATCGTCTCACGCCTCGGCTACCTCGAGTCGGTCGGTCTCGGGTACCTCACGCTCGACCGCGCGACCCGCAGTCTCTCCGGCGGGGAAATCGAGCGTGTGAACCTGACCACCTGCCTCGGCGCCTCACTGGTGAATACCCTCTTCGTGATGGACGAACCGAGCGTCGGCCTCCATCCGCGCGACGTCGGCAAGTTGCTCGAGATCATGCGGGCCCTGCGCGACAAGGGCAACACCCTGCTCGTCGTCGAGCACGAGGAGGAGGTCATCCGCTCCGCCGATCATGTCGTCGACCTCGGCCCCGGACGCGGCGACCTTGGCGGCAGCCTTCTCTTCTCAGGACCCCTCTCTGAACTTCCCTCGGCCAAGGAGTCGCTCACGGCCGCCTACCTACGCGGTGATAAGTCGATTCCGATCCCGGCCAAACGCCGCAAGCCGAAGCGCTGGATCGACATCAAGGGGATCCGCCATCACAACCTCGACAACCTCGACGTGCGCATCCCGCAGGGGGTTTTCTGCGGCATCACCGGCGTCTCGGGATCGGGGAAGAGTTCCCTTGTTCGCGACGTCCTCTACCGCAACCTCACCTCGGCCGCTGCCGAGGAGGGAGAGGCCGCCGGCCGCTGCCGCTCGATCAAGGGAGGGGAGGAACTCAGCGACATCGTGCTGGTCGACCAATCCCCGCTCTCCAAAACCCCGCGCTCGACCCCAGCCGTCTACCTCGGGGTCTTTGACGGAATCCGAGAACTCTTTGGCCTTGAGGAGGATTCGATCGCAGCCGGACTCAGTCCCTCGGCTTTTTCGTTTAACTCAGGACAGGGCCGTTGCGACCGCTGCTCGGGACTTGGCTTTGAGAAGGTCGAGATGCAGTTCCTGAGTGACCTCTTCCTCCGCTGCCCGGAGTGCGAGGGAAAGCGCTACCAGGAGCGTGTCCTCGCCATCCGTCACCGGGGCAAATCGATCCACGACATCCTCGAAATGACCGCCTGCGAGGCGATCACCTTCTTCTCCGAGGGGCCGAAGGCCGAGTCGATCTGCGCTCCGCTTCGCCTGCTCGCCGAGGTCGGTCTCGACTACCTAAAGCTAGGTCAACCCCTGAATGTCCTCAGCGGCGGAGAATCTCAGCGCCTCAAGCTCGCCGCGCGGCTAGCCGGACAAGAGCCGGGGGGCGCGCTCCTGATCTTTGACGAACCGACCACTGGACTTCACATCGACGACGTGGCGATCCTGCTGAAGGCGTTCCGACGCCTTGTCGACGAGGGGAACAGCCTAGTCGTCATCGAGCACAACCTCGATGTCATTAAATCAGCCGACTGGGTTATCGACATCGGACCTGAGGCGGGAAGCGGAGGAGGCAAACTCGTCGCCGCAGGCACTCCCGAGGAGATCGCCGCAGCAGCCGACTCCCACACCGGGCGCTACCTCGCCGAGGTCTTGGCTGGCAGGCCGCCGCTTCGTCTTGAGAAAGCCGATGCCGCTCCTGTTGCTTCCCCTGCCAAGGCGATTGAGATCCGGGGCGCCCGCGAGCACAATTTGAAGGACATCTCCCTCGACATCCCGCGCGACGAGATGGTCGTCGTCACCGGCCTGAGCGGTAGCGGCAAGTCGACCCTGGCCTTCGACATCCTCTTCGCCGAGGGACAGCGACGCTTTCTCGACAGCATGTCCCCCTATGCGCGGCAGTTCGTCGAGCAGTTGGAAAAGCCTGACGTCGACCGGATCGAGGGACTTCCCCCGAGCGTCGCGATCGAGCAGCGGATCACGCGCGGCGGCGGCAAGTCGACCGTGGCCACCGTCACCGAGATCCACCAATTCCTGCGCCTCCTCTATGCAAAGCTTGGCACCCAGCACTGCCCCGACTGCGGTGTCGCCGTCAGCAAGAGTTCCGTCACCGCCGTGGCCGCTGAACTGGAGAAAATGTCCAAGGAAGGCCCCGTTCAGCTCTTTGCCCCGTTGATCCGTGGTCGCAAGGGCTACCACACCGAGGTGGCTCGCTGGGCAGCGGATCACGGCTACACAAGCCTCTTCGTCGATGGCGAACTGACCGACGTCGAGGACTTCCAACCACTCGAGCGTTTCAAGGAGCACACGATCGATGTGCTGATTGGCACGATCGAGAAGGGTGCCAAAAAAGGACTTCTCGACCTGACTCGACAGGCGCTCGAAATCGGCAAGGGAACAGCGAAGGCACTTCCAGTCACTGCGGCTCCCGCATCGAAGGAAACAAAATCCCCCAAGGCCGCCAAAGCCACGAAGGGGAAAAAGAAGGCCGCAGCTCCCGAGTTCCGCATCCTCAGCTCGGAGATGAACTGCCCCGACTGCGGCAGGGCCTTCGAGGAACTCGATCCAAGGCTCTTTTCGTTCAACTCCCCACACGGCTGGTGCGAGCACTGCCGCGGCTTCGGCGAGGTCTGGACCGAGATCCCCTCCGCCAAGGACTTTGATTCCCAACTGGAGGCCGACCTCGCTGCGGAACGCTCCTTCGAGAGCCGCGAGGAGGGGGAGACCCGTCCCTGCCCCGTCTGTCAGGGAGACCGCCTCAATCCCGTTGCCTGCTCGGTCAGGATCGAGGGTGAGAGCATCGCCACCTTTGCAGCTCGCTCCGCCAGCGAGGCTCTGGATCTGACTGGCGGATGGAAATTCTCCGGACGCGAGGCCACCGTGGCTCGCGACATCGTCCCCGAGATCCGTCAGCGCCTCGAGTTCCTGGGACGCGTCGGCCTCGATTATCTTCAGCTAGGCCGCTCCGCCAAGACGCTCAGCGGCGGCGAGTCCCAGCGCATCCGCCTCGCAGCACAGCTCGGATCGAATCTCCGCGGTGTTCTCTACGTGCTGGATGAGCCGACCATCGGTCTCCATCCGCGTGACAACACCCGCCTGCTCGATGCCCTCGGAGAGCTGACCGCTCGGGGTAACTCGCTCCTCGTCGTCGAGCATGACGACGAAACCATGCGTCGTGCAGGCAGGATCATCGACCTGGGTCCCGGCGCGGGCACTCACGGCGGCGAGGTCGTCGCTTTCGGCACGATGGATGAGGTGATGGCTAATCCCCGTTCGCTGACCGGAAAGTTCCTGCGTGAGCCTCCCGTTCATCCGAAGCGCGGATCGCGCCGCAGTCTTAATGATGAGGATGTCCCAGCCTGGTTGGAGCTTGAAGGAGCGCGCCTCCACAATCTGGAGGCCGTCGATGTCCGTTTCCCGCTCGGCCGACTCACTGCCATCTCCGGCATCAGTGGCTCGGGCAAGAGCACCCTCCTGCGCGGCGTTCTCCTGCCAGCCGTTGAGGAATCGCTGACACGGGCCGGACGAAAGAAGAAGCCGGGCGTGAAACACTGGAAATCGATCTCCGGCGTCCAGCACCTCTCCCAAGTGATCGAGGTGGATCAGTCGCCGATCGGGAAGACCTCCCGCTCCACTCCCGCCACCTACCTGAAGGTCTTTGACGCCATCAGAACACTCTACGCCGGGCTCCCCGAGGCACGCCTGCGCGGCTACACCGGCAGCCGCTTCTCCTTCAATAACCAGGGCGGCCGCTGCGAGACCTGTGAGGGACAGGGAGTCATCAAACTCGAGATGAACTTCCTCCCCGTCTCCTACATGCCGTGCGAGGACTGCGGAGGATCACGCTTCAACCGTCAGACCCTTGAGGTGAAATACGATGGCCGCTCGATCGGCGACGTCCTCGGCATGACCGTCGAGCAGGCCGCGGAATTCTTCTCCGCCCATCCCAAGATCAGCCGTCCTCTCCGCCTCCTCGTGGAGACCGGACTCGGCTACCTTAAGCTCGGGCAACCAAGCCCGACACTCAGCGGCGGCGAGGCGCAGCGAATCAAGCTCGTCACCCAGCTCGCTCGCGGGAGTTCCGTCGACCGGCCCCGCTTCGCGAAAAAGGGCGGCATCCTCTACATCCTTGAGGAGCCGACCATCGGACTCCATGCCTCGGATGTGGAACTTCTGCAGGATGTCTTCCACCGCCTCGTCGACGAGGGGCATACCGTCATCGTTATCGAGCACCATCTCGATCTGGTGGCCGAGGCCGACTACCTCATCGACGTCGGACCTGAGGCGGGAAAGAACGGAGGAAAGATCATCGCGGCAGGAACGCCTGAGGAAGTCGCGAAGAACAAAGTCAGTCGTACCGCCCCCTTCCTTCGCGACGTTCTCTCGCGGAAGAAGCCGTCATAGATCCCCGCAGAGGCACAGAGGGTTTAGGAGAAACCAGATCAGCCACTCTCTTGCATTCTCGTTAAGCCTAGCGTAAGGCTACCCCGTGACGGTGGACGACCGCGGGGAGCAATCCTCGAGGAAAGTCCGGACACCACACGGCGGCATACCGCGTAGAACACGCGGGAGTCCGGGGTGAAAATCCCGGTCGACGGACAGTGTCACAGAAATAAAACCGCCCTGGTCGCAAGATCGGGGTAAGGGTGAAAAGGCGGGGTAAGAGCCCACCGCCCCGAGGGTAACCGAGGGGGCACGAAAAACCCTATGCGGTGCAAGACAGAACAGGGGAAGAGG
>RFPR01000065.1 GCA_009928265.1 Pseudomonadota bacterium
CCAGACGATGGCAAGCCCCACCTAGCGGCAGGGCTTGGCCGTCATGGTAGGCGCGGCGCGATAACCGCGAGCGCCCGCAGGCAGTCGCCGATCAGGCTCACCTTGTGGGCGCGCATGGTCGGTTGGCCGAGCCAGTGAGCGCGGCGGATCGCGCACAGCTCCCATTGACTACTGCGGTTACGGGAAGCAGCGGCTGCACGAGGGTCTGCTCGCGTGGAGCCACAGCGCGCGCGCCGGTATTCGCGTTTCCAATCGGATTTACGCATGACAAACTCCTTCGATGTTCCGGGTAGAGACTAAAGGTGTTGGGCGGTCGGGCTCATCTCGCAAGTGGGGCTATGAAAATTACCCTCCCAGCCGAAGCTGGAAGGGGCAGGGGAGGGGGGGGCGATCAGGCGGCCGGTGCGTCGGTCTCGTCCTTGGCCTTCGGCACCGACAGCACGAGCTTGCCGGTGACGCTGACGCCAGGGTTGATCACCAGGGAGAGCGGATGCTCGCCGCTGCTGTTCTCGAAGGCGACGCCGACACGGGTCCAGTAGTCACGGCCATCGACGCGAGAGACGGCGTTGACGGTGTACTTCGGGCCTTTGTTCTCAGCCATAAGCGATACTCCAGATGTCACGGGCAAAATTGCACCGTTAACGGAGTATTGGGCGAGAGTGGAAAGTTTCAAGTGTCTCTCATTTATGAGAGACGACGTTGGCGCGCATGATCGCAGGAAGCAGCTCGCTGTCGCGGTGATTGACAGCAACGGCATCATCGACGGCGTAGCGCAGGCAGGCTTTGCCCTTGATGGTCACTGGTTGGCTGCCGGCGAGGTCGCGATTGCGGAACAGATAGGCGTACGGGGCGTGGCGTGGGGGAAAGACCACGAACCACACCGTCATGTGGAAACAGGTCTCGAACGTCGCCAGGCGCCGGTGCACGTCCAGATCAACGAGGACGTCGCCCTTATGCAGGGCCTTAGCCTTCACGTCGAAGGCAATCAGACCGATGTTCGGGATACCGACCGCGAAGTCGGGGCGTTTGATCAGCCCGCGCATGTTGGCGGGCACGGTGAACATTGACTGGTCGAGGTAGAAGTACGGCAAACCGTCACGGTTGAGCCACCCCTGGAAGAGGGATTCGATGCGCTGGCCGCGCGCCCGGTCGGCAGGAGTGATCGGCATGGGCGCTTATGAGCACCGGTACTTTTTCGCACTGACAGGGAGGTTGGCCGTATGGTATCCAAGCGGCGATGTGCCGTGCCGCCGCAGTGAAGTGGTCAGGGGTGCAAATTCATGGCGCGAAAGCCGAAGAAGGAAATAGAGGTTCGTCCCTCGGACGTTCAGTCATCAGTCGAGGGACCATTCAATTACGCCGTGGTGAGCAAGGAGTTTCTCAAAACTGAGGAGGCTCAGATAGCCGCCACCACGGATCCTGTGGTGAAAAAGCGACTTATGACTCGTAAGCTCAAGCGGTATGTGGATAATGCACACACGCTGCTGCACATTTCGATCATGCCGAAACTAATCGCTGGTGGCGTCGTAAACGAGCCGCTGGAGCGCATGGAAGAGTTGAAAAGCGCTCGGGCTGAGATAACCCATGCCATAGCTGTTATTGAGCAAATGTTGAAGGACGGGGAAGCAGAGTAACAACGGACCTCTTTTTATGGGTAATCGAGGCCGCTAACCAAGCGAGAGACTGGCACGTCCACCGGGAGTTTTGATCCGGGCTAGGTCCCTCAGATGTTGCGGTTTCGGCACAGTTGCTAGCGCGCCGTCACTGGGGAGTCTTTTCCCTAGTGACGGCGTCGCACGGGTTTCTCCGCGTCGCATGCGCGCCAGTCACACCTGCGGATGGCTGAATTGGCGTAGAAAAGGGGGGGGTTTCACAAAAAGCGTGGAACCGTATTGACATAATAACCGCATACAGATTAAAAGTGGCCACCACGTGACCGCACGCGTGCACGTGGACATCTCCCGATCCAGGTGGTCGGGGCGGTTTTTTCAAACTGCAAGACGGGCGGCGAGAGAGCCGCAACCGCAATGTGACGGCCAACAGGTACGGCATTCGGTGCCCCGGACAGAGGCACGCTAGTCAAGCGCGATCGCAAGAGCCATTCCCCGTGAATGGCGGCGGTAGCGTCGGATGATCTTGCAGGCTTGAACGGCCCAACCCGCAAGGGGAGGGGTGTACAACGGCTCAGCGGGGCAACCCGTCTCGATTGGCTCCGGCCCATCGAGTAGCCACGAACACTCAACACATGACGAAACGAAAGATGGAGCAGTGGATGCGCTGACGTACGACCTACTGAGAATCGCCCGCAGAAGCGGGGAGGGGAGCTATGCCACCCAAGCGAACCGCAAGGCGATGCTCAAGCAGATGGCCGCGACCCTCAAGGAGGGCGGGTTCAAGCTGCCCGGCGCATCCTCCATCAAACCCAAACACATAGAATTCCTCCTCGAACGGTGGCGCGAAGCCGAGGTCAGCGATCGGACCATTCTCAATCGGCTGGCGGTGCTGCGCTGGTGGGTCGAGGCGGTCGACAAGAAGTCGATTATGGCGCGCGATAACGAGGCCTACGGCGTCAGCAAAGCGCCGGTGGAAGGCAAGGCCCGCGCGCAAGACCTGGCACCGGAACAGCTACAGTTCATTACCTGCCCGCGCATTCCCGCGAGCGCCACCAAGAGGTTCAACGCCGACGCGACCAATGTTCTCAAAGCCAAACAGGCCCAGGCCGAAACCGACCTCGGCACGTGGTTCGATGGCAACGCGCGCATCGCCCTTGATGAAGAAGTTATCGGCTTGGGAAGCTACGGCTTCACACTGACCATCCTTAGCAGCGAAACTCTACCCGACGACCCCGACCAGGAAGAGGATGAGGAAGCTGAACTGGCCGAGCGGTGGACGCCGCGCTTTGCTTACAAGCGCTGAGGGAGCGTGTTCGCGCGGAACGGTTCGACGTCTGCTCTGGCTACTCAATGCAGACCTGCTCATCGAGATGCCTCTACTATGCCAACCAATGTTGCCGACTTCCGTTTCTGTATAAGAGCGGACGGCGACAGCGGTGTCCACGAGCCAAGCAGATGGCCCGTAAAATCATTTCTTGTATGACATTGAAGGAGAGGGCCATCAAGAGCAAGAAAACTGATTCTGGTAGCGTTGTAGGCTCTCTTGCTTGTCGCTCGATGGCAGGTGCGATCTCTTTCATTTTAAAATAAAATTGAAAAATCGCTTTCTGTAAATTCTGAATAATGTTCTGAAAAAGCCTTCTGATATTTTCTGTTCTATATAGGGCGTGAGCAAGTCAGCGGGAAAGCGTGAGCGAGTCAGCGGGCAAAAGCCTCCAAGCGTGAGCAACTCAGCGGGAGGGTGTGAGCAAGTCAGCGGGCGGCGGCTGCAAGTGCCTGATGTTGCGTGGGGGGCTTATCCCCAGGCGTGAGCAACTCAGCGGGGGCGGTCGAGGGCGTGAGCAACTCAGCGGGCATCGTGGCTGCAGCCGGATTGGCACAGCAGGGGGCGTGAGCAACTCAGCGGGGACGAGAGCCGACCTTCCGAGCAGCGCGTGGCTCGGGCAGCGCCAGCACGTCCGGGTCGGCCGGATTGAGCACCAGACCGGTCTCGGTGAGCTCCAGCGGTAGTTTCGGGAACACTTCCATGACGACGCGCAGGTCGTTGGCGAAATCGCGCCTGAAGAAGCGCAGCTTGCCATAGTCGGTGCCGAACTGGGTCGCCAGCGCCTCCCAGGAGATCACGGTTCGCTGCTTGATGCGGGTGATGCGGTAGCTCAGCCAGTAGTAGGCATCGAGGGTCCGGGCGGACGACGCGAATGCCCGCACGGCGCGGATGTTGAGCGGCAGCGCATGGATCTTGAGGCTCTCGTAGAAATCCGAGCTGAGGGTCAGCGAGCTCGGCCACAGCGCGCGCTGGTGCATGTTGGGGGACAGCCAGAGCTCGAAGCTGCGGATCGGCGTGATCTTCTCAGTCCGCACACGCCCAGGACCCCAGGCGGACAGCGTCATCGAGCAGGCGGCCAGGGCATTGAGCTGCTGCTTGAAGGCGGTGAGCGAGCCGCGCGGGCCGCCGTTATCGGGATAGCCCATCTCGCGGACGAAGGCGGTGAAGGTGTCGTTGAGGTCGATGGTCGGCGAGCGGGTGTACACGGCCTGGCTGCACAGGTGCATCAGGATCAGGCGGGCTTTGGGGCCGTAGGGAAGCGGCTGAAGGATGGGCGTGCCGGTGTCGTCCCGCAGCGATCCGGCGATGACGTCGAGCGCCATGCTGCCCTGTTTGCGCTCGTAGGAGCGCACGGTGATCGGGAGCGGCTTATAGGGCAGGCCGCAGATCGCGAGCACGCTGTGAATGTGCCGGAGGTCGTTGGGATCGGCATTGTCGTGCAGGGAGCGCTGCGCAAGCGCCCGGCGGCGGTTGGCCGCCGGCATCGCGGCGAGGCGGTCGCGCTCGGCCTGACGGGCCTGCAGCTCCTTGTGCTTGAAGATGTAGCCGGCCGTACCGCGCGCCTGATCCAGCTGGGCGAGCAGGTCGGGATCGCGAATGGCGGCGTCAGCGGACACGTCGGCCATCGGGAATGAGGTCGTCGTCGTTGATGGCAAAGCCGGCTTGCTTGAGGGCGAGCATGATCACGTGGCGCTTGGAGCAGCGCTGCTGAAAGGCGCGCGTGTGCAGCTCGTCGGCGACAGCGACCGGCAACTCGAGGGAGACCCTCACAGTCGGGGTCGCAGCGGGTGCCGGAATGATCGCAGGGGGAGCCACCGGAGCCGGCACCTCCGACAGGGTCGGGATGCCCTTGCGGGCGGCGAAGGCGGAAATCTCCTCGTCGGAGGCGGGGACGCCGGTGATCGGCTTGAAGGCGCGGTTGGTCATGCGGCCTCCTTCACGCTGGTGGTCGCGAACAGGTCGGTGATCTCGGTGGCGAGGGCATCGAGCTCGGCGCGCGCTTTGTCGATCGAGGGCGAGGGCTCAGTGGCGTGGTGCGGCGTCTGGCCGGTCATGAAGGCCTCGCGGTACGGCGCCCGCTTGTGCATCACGGTGTCGAAGCGCTGCAGGCCAAGGCGAGCGATTTCCGAGACGGAGTGGCGCTGGTAGTGGGGATCGAGCGGCTCGAAGAGGTTGAGCAAAAGCCGGTACGGCACCGATCCGCCGAAGTTGTCGTTGAGGTCGGCCAGGTCGCGGACGATCTTGGTCGCCTCGTGGATATCGGGCTCGGACGGCTGCGCCGGAATGATGACCAGGTGGCTGCGTCCCATGGCCTGCAACAGGGCCTTCTCGTAGACCCCGGCCACATCGATGAGCACGAGGTCCGGCGGATTGGGATGGCCGACGATATCCTTGAGGTGGGCGGTGAAGTCGGCGGGCGCGACGGCGGTGACGGTGAGGGCGGCGCGGGATGTCTGGTGGCGATTGAACCAGCGCTGAACGGTCTGGTTCTCGTCGAGGTCGATGATGTGGACGCCGAGGCCTCGGGCGGTGAACAGGCCGGCGAGCATGATGCAGGCGGTGGACTTTCCAACGCCGCCCTTGGATGAAGCGATGGTGATGACGGTGGGTCGATGCGGGAATGGGCTCATGCGTTCACTGCACCATAAAATGCACATTTGGGCAAAAGCGCAGATGAAATAAACAGCAAAAATGCATTTGGGGGTGTGGCGTATTTGCAGTTTTGGTCAAGCGGCCAAGTTAGCAAATGGGCAAGTGCTCGGGCGTGCCAATGAGCAAATGGTCAATTGCTGAGAAATGGCAATCGGCAATTGTGCAAGTGTGCATTTGGTCAAATGGGCACTTGAATCGGCAGATGCCGCATCAGGCCTGCGATTTGAGACGGGTGATGGTGTTGTGGTGGACGCGGTAGCGGCGGGCGATGGCACGGGCGCTCTCGCCGGCAGCCAGGGCGTTGAGCGCTTCGGTCTGCTGCTCAGGAGTGAGGAGGCGCCGGCGGCCGAGCGACCGGCCCTGTGCCTTGGCAATCCGCCGCCCCTCCGCCGCGCGGTTGACGATCCGGTGGCGCTCATCCTCGGCCAGCGCCGACAGCAGGGCCAGGATACCCTTGCCGATCGGGGTGGTGAGGTCGAGGTAGGGGCGGTCCAGCACCTTCACGGCCGCGTCCATGCGGTGGACCCGCGTCATGATGGCGATGCCGTCGAGCATCGAGCGCGTGGCGCGATCCCATTCGGCGATGACGAGCGTGCCGCCGGAGGGGAGGGCGGAGAGCGCTTTTTCCAGCTCGGGGCGGTTGTGGACGCTCTTGCCGGAGGCCTTCTCGCTGAAGATCTTGGTGCAGCCGGCAGTATTGAGCGCGGCGATCTGTCGGTCGAGGTTCTGCGACTGGGTGCTGACGCGGGCGTAGCCGATCAGCATGCCCTAACGGTCCTGACTGGTGTGGTAGACGTGGATGATCTCGGCGACGCCAGGACGAAGCCGGTAGACCAGTTTGAACGGCAGGTCGGCCAACACGAGATGTCGCGTCCCCTCGACCAGCCCTTTCTGGCCAAGCTTCGGGTTGGTGAGCAGGTGGGCGGTCAGGGCCTCGATCCGGTCCACCAGGCGCAGCGCTGCGGGCTCACCGTGCATCTGGCGTGCGAACACGACCTGCTGCTCGAGCTCGTCGAGGGCGATCGGGCTCCAGGAGAGGCGCATCGGTTAGTCGCCAGCCTTGGCTTTGGCACGCAACCGGGCCATCGCGTCGGCGTGCGGGACCATCTGGTCGGGATGCTCGTCGGCAAACTTCAAGGATGCCTGGATGGCTTGCGCCAGTTCGGCTTGGGTTGCGAGGTAGCTGCGCAGGGCTTCGTTGATGACCCACGATTTGGGCCTGTCCAGCATCGCCGCGACTTTTTCCAGAGAGGCGGGAATATCGGTGGCGGGGCGAAAGGTAATTGTGTTCACGAATCAGACTTTCCTTATAATTGTATTATGGCGTAAGACATGCAACTTATCAAGTGCTGCAGAATAAGCGAAATTAGACGTGTTGGGGACGTCTTATTATGCGCCAGACTTTCGCGCCAAGGGCATAGGGCTGGAAAGCGCCAATTGACCCAGTGGCTCACAAGTTAGGAGTTTAGCACCGCACGTTTGTACGGGCAGTCCTCGTGGTGATTGAGCTGACCAGGCCGCTGGCCATGCATGCAACACTGTGTCACTTAAACTGACGCTATATAGGGCATCACTGTTATCAAGCCCACCACCCTATGGCAGTGTGACACAACATGAATCAGTTCTTGAGCTTGTTTGGGTTGCGGTCGCTTACCATTGCGGCAGTGGCTCTTTCTGTATGGCAAATCCCCGCGCTCGCGTCGGCCCAAGACTGGGGGGAATATGCGATCATCAGCAACACGCTCAACGTCACGGAAACCCGTGTGTGCATCGGGTCAACCAACCGCAGCCTCGCCTGCCCAATTTATACACCTACGGTCAATAGCGCAGGACTGCTCACGGCGGCCAACGTGTCGGTCACGGGCAATCTCTCGGCCAATCGCTTCATTGGCGACGGCTCCGGCTTGACCGGCGTCGTTGCCTCTAGCGGCGACCGCATTGCCAGCGGCACCACCAGCATGGTGGCGGTGAGCAGCAGCGGGTTTGTGAGCCTGACCCAATCCGGCGTGAATACGGCCTGGTTCGATCCGCAGCGGGGATTGGTGACGCTGGGGGTTTCGAGCACAGGGGCGATTAGTGGGACGGGAGGCTACTTTAGTGGCAGTTTAGGTATCGGCGTTACGAACCCGGCCTATCTAGCGAATTTCGTAGGAGGAACTGGGGGCGCCGAATCGACTCTCCTTGAACTTCGAAGCCTAGGGACCAATGCCGGGACGGGAACTAATATTAGGTTCACAAACTCCAATAACGTAGGATCTACGGTTCGAGCTGAAATAGCGAGTATTCGCGGATCAAGCGCAGATTCTAATCTCATATTTCGGACGTCTATAGGCTCGGGGCCAATCGATCGAGTTACAATTGCAAGCGCGGGAAATGTCGGAATTGGTATTTCCACCCCCTCCGGCACCCTCCACGTTTCCGGCACCGCCCGCATCACCAGCTGGACAACCATCGCCGCCAACGTCACCCCAACCGCCCCCCTCGACGTCTACGGCACCATCTCCGCCACCACCGTCCGCGCCAACACCTTCATCGGCGACGGCTCGGGACTTACCGGCGTCGTCGCCTCCAGCGGCGACCGCATTGCCAGCGGCACCACCAGCATGCTGGCGGTCTCGAACACCGGCTTCGTCAGCCTCACTCAATCCGGCGTCAATACGGCGTGGTTCGACCCGCAGCGCGGGCTGGTGACGTTGGGGGTTTCGAGCACGGGGGCGATTAGTGGGACGGGTGGGTATTTTAGTGGGAGTGTGGGGATTGGGACGACGGCGCCTGGAGCCAGTTACAAACTGGACGTGGCTGGAGCCGGTAATTTTACATCATTTATCGATGTTGGAGGGACAGTGTTTGCCAACGGCGGAAACGGAGTTCGCATCACAAACAATGCCTATCTTAAGGCACCTTCATCCGATGTTATTGGGATTTACGATCGCACTGCGGGAGCTTTGGGTACCTTGATCGCAGGCAACGTCGGCATCGGTACCACTGCACCCAACGCCAAATTGGATGTAGTAGGCGCCATCAGTGCCACGGCCTTGTACGTAACCAGCACCACCGGCACCGTGAGTGCGACCTTTGTGAATGCGAATACGATCAGCGCTACGAACATCTACATCGGCGGAGTGGCCGTCGGCAACGCAACTCCCGATCGGATTGTCAGCGGCACCAGCAGCGTGATTGCCAACAGCAATAGGGGCGTGAGCGTGTCGACGCCGCTGGAGGTTTCTGGAAGCCTTACACTGGCTGCCACAGGTAGCGAAAACTGCACCACTAGCAACTATGGTACGCTGCGCTTTAACCCCACGACCAACCGGCTTGAGCTTTGTTACCCTTAGCCTCATGATGCCGCAACAAACCTAGAACTCATCTGACGGCTGAACTTGCCGCACCAATACTGGCACGTGCAGCAGGATGTACCCCATCTGCGCAGCGCACGATTGCCTCATCCGTGTGCAAATAGATTGGTCTTGGCCTTTTCGGCATATGTTGTATTTGTTGGCTCGCAAAAACCCACCCCGGGCTGTTGTGCGGGCCAACAACATTATAAACTTCAGTAGATTATCGCCGATGGTGTAGTTTCATTTGTGTTGAAGTGTCTAACGCCACCGAACCGCGATTACTAGAGATTAAGGAAAATATAACTTGCAGTTTTGAGTTCGGGAGCATAGAGAGCCGCATGCTTCGCAATCAAGACCGGACAAAACTCAACGTCATTATGGATGGACGATTTAAGCTATCAAAAGGAAAGCCGTCGTCTCACCACATGCATTATGAGCGTTTTGGGGCAGGGTACACTAAAGCATTCTCGCACGTTACATTAATTGCTCGAGTCTTCCACTTAGAAGACGCGCTGGGCCTTCCGCTTGCTGGGCCTAAAGTGAGCGTCACAGCGTTACCGGAAATTCGAGGGTTATCCAGTTTAGTGCGTCGTGGTCGAGAAGTTATGAGCATATTCTGGCAGTTCTCACGAGATGAAGCCTATATTCTGAGGATACCAGGAATATTTCCAAGTCTGGCGTGGTTTACCCTTATAATTCGGCAAATTCCTTATGGAGTAGAAGTGGTTGCTGACCCAGCGGATAATTTTAGTCGAGGGGCGATGAAGCACCCTTTTAGACCTCTTCTACGGGTATTAATGATCTATTTGACCCGAAGACAGTGCGCCATGGCACAAAGCACCGCTTATGTGACGGCAAGGTTATTGCAGAGACGTTACCCGCCAAATCCGGACCGTCCAACATTCAGCTACACGGATTTGAATGGCCCATGCGTGGGGGCAGTAGACGACCTTGGGACGCATAGAGCGCGGGACTGTTAAAGCGACGATGCGACCGACAAAGCCGGCAAACGTGCTGTGCAAATGCAAGATTTCAGGTTTAAATGATACTAACTCCTCGCGCAGACGAAGAGCCAAAGCGCAGAGGGATCTAATATTTCGCCCCGTATGGCGGAAAGTGAGCGGGGCTGAAGCCGCAGTCAGCTCCGACTTTTGGCTATAGGGAACAAGGGCATGTATCATGTCAGGGTGGGAGGTTTGCTGCTGGGAGCGAATCAAGTAGTTCATAACGGTCGCAACGCCACCCTTAATTGTTTCAGCGACGTGCAAAATTCTCGGCGACGGACAAGCCGGTGGCACAATATGGGCCGTGCTGGCTACAAACGTGTCAGAAGCCGTTTTACCGCTGCTAAAATGAACGTGGAGACCAGCAATCTTTACCGAGCTCTAATTGCCAACCGGCCGCAATCAGAAAAAACCAGCCTATGATTATACTTTTGCATTGTTACAGCCGAGCCAATCGGGGTGATGGATTGCTCGTTGATCTGGCTCTGAAAGCCATTCGACAAGCTCTTGGCGAGATGCCTGTAGCAATAATGGCAACTGACGCACGCTCTTTCTCCGATCAACCTCGAGTTTACCAGATGCCCGGACCCGTAGGAAATACCGCTCAAAGCGGTCTTACGCATGGAGGTCTATGGTCGGGGCATTGTTGGTTTTGGGAAGAGCCACGCAACAGGGCGTTATGACTGTTGACGGGCAAAAAATGCAAGGCTCGTGGCGAGAAATCATAAAATACAGAAATCACAAAATGGCGGAAATTGCAAGGAGTTCAGGAGGGCTACAATTGTAGTGAGAGTTTCGATTGGGTATATCGAGGTAGCTTGCTGGACGGACGATGAGTGTCGCTTAGCCTTCGGGTGTTGGTTGGGAGTAGGTGATGCCTTTACGACGATAGACGTCAACAAAATTGGTGCCAGACGATGGCAAGCCCCACCTAGCGGCAGGGCTTGGCCGTCATGGTAGGCGCGGCGCGATAACCGCGAGCGCCCGCAGGCAGTCGCCGATCAGGCTC
>RFPR01000066.1 GCA_009928265.1 Pseudomonadota bacterium
TCATGAAACGCTTCATCGGATGGTTCTTCGCAGAAACAGGGAAAAAATCAAAGTTTCCCGCAGGGTCAGTCGCATGCGCTACTATTTCGAAACCGTTGCAGAGATTGGCTGGGCAGCGATGGGGGGCTTTTGTAGAAAGGTTTCATGAGTACGCACTTTGATCAGATGGCCAACAAGAAGGCCTTTGAGATCAACATGACCAAGCCGATTTACGGCACCTTTGCCGAGATTGGTGCCGGGCAGGAGGTGGCTCGTCGATTCTTCCATGTCGGGGGTGCTGCCGGAACGGTGGCCAAGACGATCTCGGCATACGACATGACCTTTTCGGATGCGATTTACGGCAAGAGTACCCGCTTCGTCAGTCGTCAGCGTCTCAACGAAATGCTCGACCACGAGTATGGCCTTCTGATCGAACGTCTCGACCAGAAAGTCGGTTCGGAGCGCACGTTCTTTGCCTTCGCCGACACCGTGGCGGCCCGCTCCTACAAGAGCAACAATGAGTCGCACGGGTGGATGGGAATCCGGTTTCAGAGCACCCCGCGCACCCAACCCAACGACATAATCCTGCACGTCAGAATGCTCGATGAGACCAATAAGGAGCAGCAGGAGGCTCTCGGAATCGTGGGCCTGAACCTGATCCATGGGGCCTTCTTCAAGCGGAAGGATCTCAAGGCATTCATCGCCTCCCTGCTCGATGATCTCGACCACACACGCATCGAGATCGACATGATCCGGTTCTCGGGACCTGACTTCGCGATGGTGGACAACCGGATCATGTGCCTGGAACTTGTGACCCAGGGACTTGCCCAGGCGGTGCTGTTCCGGGGTGACGGCGAGGTGATCCAGGCAGCCGATCTCTTCTATCACAAGCCCCTCTTGGTGGAGCGCGGTAGCTTCCGTCCCGTCACCAATGTCCACCGCGACATGATCGAATGCGGTATCAAGATGTTCCTCATGGAGGATGAGTTGGGTGACGAGGAACCCGAGATCCTTCACGAAATCACCATGAGGAATCTCATGAGCGGAGGACAACTCGACCTTCAGGACTTCCTGGACCGCATCGACATGCTTGGTGCGCTCGGTCGCAATGTTCTGATTTCCAATTACGGCAGGTTTTACCGCCTCGTGGAGTATCTGCGCCGTTACTCCGACCGGCCGATCGGATTACCGATCGGCATCCCGAGTCTCCATGAGATCTTCGAGGAAAAATACTATGACGATCTTGAGGGGGGTATTCTCGAGGGGTTGGGACGCCTCTTCAAGAAGGGGGTACGCCTTTACGTCTATCCGACCAAGGACGAGAAGGGGCACATCGTCGAGGCCGCCTCCTTCAAGGTTGATGCCGACCTCCGCGCCCTCTACGTCTACCTGCTGGAAAACCGCTTTATCGTCCCGATGGCCGGATGCAATCTGGAATATCTGGGGATCGATTCAGCCAAGACAATGGTGAAACTGCAGGCTGGCGATGCAGCCTGGGAAGACATGGTGCCTCCCAAGGTGGTCGAGATTATCAAGTCCCGAAAGTTCTTTGGCTGGAAGGGTTAATTGGGGCGGGGATGAATCACCCCATTATCCATAATCCCCGATCTCAGTTGCTTACCTCACGATGCCGCGCTCGCTGGAGGCGATGAAATCGGTCAGGTAGGTGACTAGTTCGGAACCTTCGAATTTTGAGCGGAGCACCTCAAGGGATTGTGTCGTGTTGAGATTCTCCCGGTAGATGATCTTGTAGGCCTCTCGAAGTTCCCTGATTGCTTCCGTCGCAAAGCCACGCCGCTCCAACCCGACATGGTTTACGCCGCGGACCTCTGCGGGGTTCCCGTCGGCGATGAGGAACGGAGGGACATCCTGTACGATCTTGGTGCATCCGCCAACGATCGCGTGGGCGCCGATCCGGCAGAATTGGTGGACTCCGCTGAGTCCCCCGATCACCGCGTGATCGCCCACCACGACGTGGCCGGCCAGGGTCCCGTTGTTCGAGAAGATGACGTGGTCTCCCACCGTGCAGTCGTGTGCGATGTGGGCGTAGGCGAGGAAATTGCCGTGGTTTCCGACACGCGTGATCCCGCCCGGGGAGGTGGCGCGGTGTACAGTGGAGAATTCACGGAAAGTATTCCCTGTCCCAATTTCCAGATGGGTCGGTTCCGCTTCGTATTTCAGGTCTTGGGACCGTTGCCCGATTGAGCAGAAGGGATAGAACTCGTTCCCGTCGCCGATCACTGTGGGTCCCATGATCACGACATGACTGTGAAGTCTGCAACCCTCCCCGAGGTTCACGTTGGCCCCGATAATGCAGTAGGGGCCGATATGCGTGGTCTGGCCGACGTGGGCCGTGGGGTCAATGACCGCCGTGGGGTGGATCCTGGCCATGGGAGCTCTTTCCTCTGAGGGCTTATTTATCGACGATGCCGAAGAGCAGGATCCCCTCGGAGACCACCTCGCCGTTGACCAGGCATTTGCAGGTCGCCTTGCCGAGATTTCTGCGCGCTTTGAGCATCTCGACATGAATGAAAAGAGTGTCTCCGGGGAAGACCGGCTTACGGAATTTCACCTCGTCGGCGCTCATGAAGTAGCCGATCTTTCCGCTGTTCTCGGTCTTGCGCATCATCACGACCGAGGCGACTTGGGCCATGGCCTCCACCTGCAGGACGCCCGGCATGACCGGATGGCCCGGAAAATGGCCCTGAAAATAGGGTTCGTTGATCGTGACGCTCTTTACGCCGACGGCCTTGAGGTCGCCGTCGAACTCGACGATCCGGTCGACCATCAGGAACGGGTAACGGTGGGGCAGGACGGCCATCACGCCGTTGATGTCGAGCACCGGAGCCGAGGAGGTCACCGGCTTGGGCGCCATGGCGAGTAGGTCGCTGTGGCGCTTGGCAATGGAGCGCGCCAGTTCGGTGTTGGGACCGTGACCGGGCTTCACCGCAACCACATGTCCCCGCAAGGGGCGTCCCGCGAGTGCAAGGTCGCCGATGATATCGAGGATCTTGTGACGGACAAATTCGTCGGAGAAGCGGAGCGGTTCCTTGCTCAGGACGGAGTCGCCGCGGATCACGAGCGCATTCTCGAGGCTGCCACCCTTGATCAAACCCTTCTCCATGAGATCCTTCACATCCTCGTAGTGGACAAAGGTGCGGGCGGGGGCAATCTCGCTAGCGTAGATCTCCGGGGTGATCTCGAGGGAGAGATACTGGGTGAAGCGGCCGTCGTGGTTGGCCTGTGTGCAGGAGATCTTGAATCCGTTGTGCGGGAAGACCGACATGATCGATCCTCCGGAGGTCTCGATGTGGATCGGTTGGTCGGGCTGGAAAAGAGCGCGGGCCTCCTCCTGCTCCACAATGCCCGCCTCCTGGATGATCTTTACGTAGGGAGCCGCACTGCCGTCCCCGATCGGGGGCTCATTGGCATCCATCTCGACAAGGGCATTGTCAACGCCCAGTCCCGAGAGGGCCGAGAGGACATGCTCGACTGTCTGGATCTTGGCGTTCCCTTGCACCAACGTGGTTGCCCGTTCGACAGTCTTCACATGGGCCACGTCGGCCTCGACCACGGGTTCGTCGGGCAGATCGGTGCGGCGGAACTTGTAGCCGTGTCCGGTTGGGGCGGGATGGATCGTCAGGGTGACGGATCCACCGTTGTGAAGAGCTCCCCCCGTGAGGGTTGCAGGCCGGGCCAACGTACGCTGTTTTTCCATGGGTGGGCTGATGAAAAGAGTTTCGGGGTCAGTGAGTTGGGGGGGTATCCGGCGCAATGCGCCCGTCCAGCATTCTAATGCGGCGGTCGGCCAGTTCGGCAACGGAATCGCTGTGGGTAACCATAATGACCGTGGTGGTGCGCCGTGAAGCAATCTTTGCGATCACCTCAAGGACCTGGGTGGCATTCCCGGAGTCCAGGTTGCCGGTCGGTTCGTCGGCCAGAAGAAGTGAGGGGCCGTGCACGAGGGCCCGGGCGATTGCTGCCCGCTGCATCTCTCCTCCGCTGAGTTGGTGAGGGAAATGGTCCGCCCTGTGGGACAGCCCCACCTGAGCAAGCATCTCCAGGGCGGTGGTGCGCATCATTTTCCCTCCGTCACCGCGGAGCAGAAGGGGGAGTTCGATGTTCTCGGCAACCGTCATCGAGGGGACGAGGTTGAAGAACTGGAACACGATCCCGAGTTTGGTGCGGCGGTAGGATGTCAGTGCGCGCTCATCCGCTGTTTCGAGATGAATCCCGTCGACGATCACCTCGCCCGAGGTGGGGTGGTCGAGTCCTCCAAGCAGATTCAGCAGGGTGCTCTTGCCGGAGCCGCTCGGCCCCGTAATGGCGACGAACTCCCCCCGCTCGATGTCGAGCGAAAGTCCGTGCAGGGCTGTGACCGGGGGATCCCCATAGGAACGGGAGGCTTTGACGAGACGGATCATGACGTTCACAAATGAACCGATGCCGCCCGCTGATCAAGCGCCCAAACTCGGATCCGACGAACCTGCCTTCAGGATTCTCGGCGAGACCCCCGATCTGATCGTGGTCGATAAGCCTCCCTTTCTTCTCGTCCACCCCAGCAAGCCGGGTGGTCCCGTGACCCTCTGGGATCGGCTTAAGGAACTTCTTGCCTACGAGATAGCTGGAGGTGGACAGGTTTCATTGATCAATCGCCTCGACCGCGAGACAAGCGGCATCGTGCTCGTGGCCAAGACTGCCGAGGCGGCCCGCCTTTGCACCATGGCGATGGCCAGGGGTCGGGTGGATAAGGAGTATCTTGCGGTGGTAACCGGTTGGCCCTCCGAGGAAGGCTGGAGGGTAGAGGCACCGATTCTTCGTCAGGGGGAGGTGACCGATTCCCGGATCTGGCTCAAGAGGATGGTTCATCCTGAAGGCGCCCCGTCCCTTACGGAATTCTCGGTGATCCGGCGGATCACTCACCCCCGCTTCGGCAAGCTCTCCCTGATCCACTGCGTTCCCAAGACTGGACGCACCCACCAGATCCGCGTGCATCTGGCCCACTCGGGCCATCCCGTCGTGGGGGACAAGATCTACGGTCCTTCCGAGGAATGCTATCTGGAGTTCATCGAGACCGGTCTGAGTCCCTCCATGGAGGCATTGCTTTTGCATCCGCGCCATGCCCTGCATTCAAGCATGCTCTCATTAACAGTCGGCGAAGAGCGGTATTGCTGGAGGAGCCCCCTGCCAGGGGATCTGAGGGTCTTGATTGACGACGGATGTGGACCCGCCTCTTGGAACGAATTAATTTCACAAAAGCCCTAGAAAAAACAGTCGGTTCTGAAAGACTAACAAACCCTGCTCATGCCATTTCCACGTGCATCCATTCTGCGCTGGCTTCCCTGGATTCTGATCCTGGTAGGTCTTCTTGCATTCTGGAAGTGGCAGAGCGTCACCCCTCCCATCAACTACATCACCGGAACCATTGCAAGGGGGACGCTGGAGGATGCCGTTACGGCAACGGGTGTCCTGGAGGCCAAGGAGTACGTTGATATCGGGGCCCAGGTTTCGGGAGTGCTCAAGAAAATCAATGTGAACCTTGGAGAGTCCGTGAAGAAGGGCGACCTTCTAGCGCAGATCGACCCGACCGTCTTCGAGGCCCGGGTCGTGGAGGACGAGGCAACGCTTAAGAATCTTGATGCCCAGCTTGATGCCGCCGAAGCCAGCCGCAAACTGGCCGAGCAGCGCCTCACCCGCAACCGCAACCTGCTCAAGAGCGACGCGGTGAGTCAGGACGAGCTCGACAGGTCGGAGGCAGAATTTTCCCGCGCCGAATCCGCGATCGAGGCCCTGAAGGCCCAGATCGATAAGGCGAGGGGTAGCCTTTCCGCCACCAAGGCGAATCTTGGATTCACCAAAATCTATGCTCCGATCGGCGGGACCGTGGTGAAGATCCAGGCCCGCGAGGGGCAGACACTCAATGCCAGTCAGACCGCTCCGATTCTCTTCAAGATTGCCGATCTCTCCACAATGACCGTGCAGGCCCAGGTTTCCGAGGCCGACATCCAGCGTATCAAGCCGGGGCTCTCCGTCTATTTCACGACGCTCGGGGATCCTGATACCAGGCACGAGGGCAAGGTTCGTGGCGTTGAGCCGACGCCAACATCGACGAATCCCCCGGTCTTTTACAACACGCTCTTCGACGTCCCGAATGACAATCTCTCGCTGATGCCTGAAATGACCGCCCAGGTTTACTTTCCGATGATGACCAGAACGAACGTCCTGATGATGCCTCTGGCGGCATTGGATTATGCCAATAAGCAATCCCGGCATCGTGCCAAGCTGGTGACGGGAAAGAAAAACAAGCAGAGCTCGGATAGGGTCTTTGTGCTCAGGGATGAAAAACCGGTGGAGGTAGAGGTGGTGCTGGGTCTGAAGAACAGGGTCTCCGCGGAGGTAATCTCAGGGCTCTCCGAGGAACAGGAAGTCATCACGGGCCCCATCGATTCCGGTAAAAACCGTCCCAGGGTGATGCTTCGCTGAGGTCCTCCCGCCGTGAGCATCTCCTCCGAACAGGATCCATCCGTACTGCATATCCCCGCCGTTCTTCTCGAGGGGATCGTGAAGCGGTATCCAGTCGGCGATTCCGAGATCGAGGTATTGCACGGGATATCGCTTCGGGTGGAGCAGGGTGAATTTGTGGCGATCGTTGGCCCATCCGGATCCGGAAAAACTTCGCTGATGAACATCCTAGGCCTTATGGATACGCCGTCCGCAGGCCTTTTCGAGCTCAATGGGAAGAACGTTTCCGGGCTGACCCCAGACCAGCGTGCCGAGGCAAGGGGAAGGATTTTCGGATTTATCTTCCAGCGCTACAACCTTTTGACATTGCAGACGGCCGTAGAGAACGTGGAGTTACCGGCATCCTATATCGGGATGCCCCCGGAAGAACGCCGCACGCGATCACTCATGCTTTTGGGAGAGCTTGGACTCGCGCACAGGATAGACAATCGACCCAACCAACTTTCCGGAGGGGAGCAGCAGCGGGTGGCCGTCGCCCGTGCCTTGATGAACGGCGGAGGGATCATTCTCGCAGACGAACCGACGGGCGCCTTGGATACCTCTCGCGGCCGCGAGCTCATGGAGCGGATTCATGAACTGCACCGAGACGGTCACACCGTCATCCTCATCACCCATGATCCCGCGATCGCGGAGGAGGCCGGTCGTGTCATCCGCATCGTGGACGGTTCGATCCTTTCGGACATGCCCGGCAAGGGTCGCTCTACCGCACTTTCTGCCCGGCATGAAACAGCCGGGGCACTTCCGCAAAAACTGGTCCTGCCTTCACTGGCGACAAGAAACAGGCTCGTTCTGCTCTCCGATCTCATGGAGGCGTTGCGAATGGCATCTCATTCCATCAGGTCGAATGTCTTCAGAAGCTTTCTGACAATGCTGGGAGTCATCATTGGCGTTGCTTCCGTGGTGACGATGCTTGCTGTTGGGGAGGGCGCGCAACGGGGCATGATGCAATCCCTCACCCGCATGGGAACCAACATGCTCCGGATAGAACCGGCGGGAAGATTCACCCTGCAGGGCGGATTCCTGAGTATTCAGGACGTGGCTGCCATCAGCGACCTTGCCCATATTCGTGAAATCGTTCCCCGCGTCTGGTCAACTCAGGTTCTCCGCTACCGTGACCGCGCCTATTCCTGCAATGTCGGCGCTGTCACCCCCAACTATTCCCAGGCAGAGAACAGGGTCATCGTCCGCGGCGGCTTTTTCACTGAGCAGGATGACGACCGCAGGTCGCCCGTCGTCGTGCTTGGGATGAAGGCATATCTGGAACTCTTTCCTGACCGGCAGGATCCCATCGGCAAATACATCCTGCTCAACAACGCACCCTTTCTGGTTGTGGGTGTCGTCACTGTCCGAGGAGGAAGCGGCGATGGCCGAGACAGGGAGGATGACATCGCCCTGATCCCCATTTCCACGGGGCAGGCCCGAATTTACAAAACACCCAAGCTCTCCCAAATCGCCGTTCAGGTCGACGAGTACAAAAACGTCGATGCTGTGGCAGACGAGATCAGGAGCCGACTGAACAGGCTTCGACAGCAGGAGGATTTCCGTATTTTTAACCAGGCTGCGATGATCGAGGCCACCAAAAGGGCTCAGGAGACCTTCCGCTTCCTGCTTGGTGCCGTGGCATGCGTTTCACTGGTGGTGGGAGGTGTCGGGGTAATGAACATCATGCTCGTCAATGTGGTCGAGCGGACAAGGGAGATCGGTGTCCGTATGGCCTGCGGGGCAAAGAGCCGTGACATCCAACTTCAGTTCCTTGCGGAGGCTGTTCTGATCTGTCTGATGGGAGGACTGATCGGTGTGTCGGTGGGGATCATCATTTCCAGCGTTTTGGTTGTGGGTGACACCAAGGCCGTCGTGACGCTAGGTCCCGTCGTCATTTCCTTTGGAGCGGCTTTTGTAACGGGTGTCCTTTTCGGTTTTTGGCCTGCGCGTCAGGCATCCCGACTTGATCCCGTCGTCGCCCTTAGTTCGGAATAGCTCCAGATGCCATCTGCCATCACCAGGAAAAACCCGCTGTCGATCTTTCTGATCGCCATCGTTTTGGGTGGTTGCTCGACCCCTGTCAAAAAGGAACCCTCCTCACCCGTGGTGGTGCCTTCGAAGTGGAAGGCCTCGTCAATGAAGTCCCCGCTTGCCCCGTCGGGATGGCTCTCCACCTTCCGCGATCCGGCTCTCGACACGGTGGTGCGCGGTGTTCTGGCAGATAACTACGATCTCAAGGCAGCGGCGGCTCGTCTTCGGTTGGCAGTGGCTCAATCCCGTGTGGTATCGGCCGACCTTTACCCTCAACTTGGTGTGAGGGCCGGTGCCTCCGTGAATGACACCCCTCTCTACAACGCGCAGTCGGTAAATTACCAGGTCGATCCGGGCAACTGGAACTACACGGTTAACCTTGCCCTGAGTTGGGAGCTTGATGTCTGGGGGCGTCTGAGATCCCTCTCCCAGGCCTCCAAGGCGGACGCAGCCTCGGCGACGTTCACCTACGAAGGAGCCCGTCTTTCGCTTGCAGGACAGGCCGCCAAGGGGTGGTTTGCCGTCATCGAGAGCCGAGAACAGGTTCGTATCGCCGAAGAGACTCTGGCGAGTCTCCGCAAGACAAAAGATCTTGCCCGGGCTCGTTATGACAACGGTGCAGTTTCCTCGTTTGACGTTCATCTCAGCAGTTCCGACGAAACCGCCGCCGAGGCCAACCTAGTGCAGCGCCGCCAGAATCATGCTGATGCCAAACGTTCTCTCGAGACGCTCCTTGGACGTTACCCTTCTGCGGAATTGGAGGATCACCGTGTTTCTTTTCCTCGTCTGATCCCGGAGGTTCCGGCCGGATTGCCCTCCGAACTCCTGCTGCGCCGTCCCGACCTTCGTGCCGCCGACTGGAGTCTCTTTGCATCGGATAACCGCCTTTTCTCGGCATCAACCGAGCGGCTTCCGAGGTTGGCCCTCACCTCCACGGCCGGAACCCCGAGCATCCTGCTGCAGGATATCACCAATGACACAAGCTTCCTCTATACGGTGGCCGCGAACCTCACGGCGCCGATCTTAGACGGCGGCAGGATCTTGGGGAATATCAAGTCGGCAAAAGCGAGGCGTGACGCCGCCGCGGCCGTCTATGCCCAGCAAGTTCTCACAGCCTTTCGCGAGGTGGAAAACACCCTTTCCAACGAGACCACGCTGGTCGCCCGTGAACGACTTCAAGAGAAAGCTCTCGGAGAACTCCGTGAGGCCTACCGGATCGCCACGATTCGGTACAAATCGGGCCAGATCGACATCGTCTCGCTCCTGCAGGCCCAGCGTAGCATGTTGGTTTCCGAGAGCGTCCTGCTCAGCACACGTCTGGCCAGGCTGAACAACCGGATCGATCTCTTCCTGGCTCTCGGTGAGAGTGTTGGCGAGAGAACCTCCGCCATGCACTTCCGGGACGAAGCCCGACTCCTTCCCCTTCCCAACACCTAAAGAGAATCAAGGTGCTGTAGCTTCTTCTCTCTTCGTCAGAAGGGCAATTGGAGCGGATCCCTCCGCGAGAGCTCCCATGCGAGCAGTGCCTTCTTGCGATCGAGTCCCCAACGGTAGCCGGTCAGCTTACCCTTTGAGATCACGCGGTGACACGGGATCGCAACCGCCAGGTGATTCGCTCCGACAGCCTGCCCCACGGCACGGGCTGCGGTTGGGCGACCGATGGAGCGAGCCACTTCGCCGTAGGTCATTGTTGAAGCGTTGCTACTGCGTCGGAGATATTCCCAGACGGTGAGCTGAAACGGAGTTCCAGTAGCTAGAATCGGCACTTGCAGGGGATGATCAAAGACAGCCGCCACCATGGAGGATGCCTTCGTGGAATCGGTCAGCGTGATGCCCGGCCATTCGGCGCCTAATTCTTCAAGGACGCTCCCATCGGTTTCAAATCGCAGGGCCAGAAGATGAGTCCCGTCCGAAACTCCTGCGCATCGTCCGAAGGGGCTTTCATGCCATCCGAGAAGGAGACCCTCCCGCTCCCTGGGGTTTCTTAAGGAGCGTACCCTGGCGTCGTGGGGTGAGAGCCAGAGATCCATCGGGATTGCCTTATTCTACTTGGTGCAGGCGGATTAGCACCTCGTTCCTTCTCAGGAACCAGAGAGTCCACGGAGGGTCGTAATAGGCAAAGATCGGCGAACCCTCGGGCTTGAATCCCGCGGAGGCAACCCAGGCGATCAGTTTTTTTGCTGCCGCCTCGGCAGCAAAAAAACTGATCGCCTGGGT
>RFPR01000067.1 GCA_009928265.1 Pseudomonadota bacterium
GCATGATGCGGATCATGCGCGTGGTTTTCCTCCTGCGGGGCGTGAAAGAGGGAGGCGTCGTTGAAGGCGGCGTTGCTCATGGTGTGGATCGGCGCAAAAAATCAGTAAGCCACGGCCGGGCCGCGGCGAAGCATCATGATGACGACCGTGGCGCAGAGAGCGAGCGCAAAAACCGCCAATCCCGCAAGGAGAAGGAGCTGATTGCGGCGTTGCGGGGTCATCGGAAGGAAGGATCAGAGGCGACAGAGCACCAGTGATCCCAGAAGTAGTGGAAGATAGATGAGTGAAGCAAAAAAGAGGCGCCGAGCCGCCGCGAGGCTTCGGGTGCGGACCAGGTCACCGGCCAGGAAGAGCATCCCGGCTCCCAGAGCCAGGGCCGCCAGAAAGTAGAAGGGGGTAGCCATCCCAAAGAGACCCGGCAGGAGGGAGACTGCCAGTAATCCGGCTGAGTAGATGAGCGACTGCCACGCGGTAGCCCATCCCTCCGGATCGCGCAGTGTGATCATCTTGAAACCGGCGAGAGCATACTGGTCCTTGTACATCCAGGCAATACCCAGAAAGTGTGGCATCTGCCAGAACCAGAGGATCAGAAAAAGGATCCAGCCCCCAAGGCTTGCGTGACCTGTGGCGGCCGTCCATCCGAGCAGCGGTGGAAGCGCACCGGGAACCGCACCCACGAGCGTGTTGAGCTCACTCACTCGCTTCATCGGTGTGTAGGCCAGCGCGTAGATGACAATGGTCAGGAAGGAAAGAAGGGCTGTGATGGCGTTGGCTAGCAGAGCGAGCAGGGCCACGCCACTTCCACAGCAGAGCAGGCCGAAGAGCAGAGCATCGGAAGGATGCATCCGTCGTGCAGGCAGAGGCCTGTCTGCGGTACGTGGCATGAGCGCATCGAGATCACGCTCAATCCATTGGTTCAGAGCGGAGGCTCCCGCTGCGCTAAGTGCCGTTCCGACAAGTGTTGCCGCCAGCAAGGCCCAATCCATCGGCCCGTGCCATCCGGTCAGGAATCCGACCAGCGTGGTAAGTAGGACCAAGAGCGATAGCCTGGCCTTTGAAAGCTCGCCGAGATCGCCCAGGAGTCCGCTCCCCTTGGCCACTTCGCCTTTGGCGGCGACTACGTCTCCCCCGCTCATGCCCGTTCCTCCCCGGTACCGTGACCCGCGCAGAAAAGCCGGAAAACCAGCAGGATGGTGAAGGACGTCAGCAAGGCCCCAAGGGCCATGTGCGTGGTGGCTACATCAGCCGCCTTATTAAACCAGATGGTTATCGCCCCGAGCAGGATCTGCAACAGGATCGCCCCGCACCAAAGAAGACTCCATCCACGGAGCCAGTGACCGAGAGTAGTTACCTTCACGACGCGGGTCACAAACGCGATGACGACGAGCAGCAGGGCAACCGCACCGATGCGATGGGTCATCTGCAGATAGATCTGCGAGGCGGATACAGGCGCGATCCGGTCCTTCTGACGCTCGGTATTGATCTTTGCCAAGGCCTCGGGTGAGGTTTCAGGAAAGAGCGCTCCATAGGCCGTGGGAAAATCACGGATCGCAAGTGGCGCATGCTGGTGGCGGATCGTGGCAGCGATTCCAAGTTGGAAGTAGGTAAGGAAGAGGGCAGCCATTCCGAGGCGACGCAGCGAATAGGCCACAAGGTCATTGGTCCATTTTCCTGCGAGAAAACCCTTTCCGGTCACCGACGCTATGATGAGGAGCAGTCCAAAGAAACTCTGGGCAAGCGCCGCATGGAAGATGCCGATCTGATCCTTGTAAAGAGTGACTCGGAGACCGCCCAGCACCCCCTGAAGAATCACGGCAACCACCGCGCCCACGGCCAACCACCGGACCCAGGTGCGCTTTTCCTTCCAGAAGGTCACCCCGGCGAGGATGAGCGTCAGGAAACCGACGCCCGAGGCGATGAGACGGTGGGAGTGTTCCCAGAAGATCCCGCCCACCCACTTCGAGTAGGGGAAGAGGAACATGTTGTAGCCGTAGGTGGTCGGCCAGTCGGGCACCGACATGCCGACCCCCTTGGAGGTCACAAGTCCGCCTACAACAATGAGCAGGAAGGTAGCCAGTGCCGTAAGCAGGGCGACCCGGTGAACCGGGGCCACCCGTGCGGCTTCCGGGGAAATGTCAACCATGACCCAGGCCCAACCCTAGTGGGCCTCCAGGGTGACGTGCGCGGGGGCTTTCTCGTTCTGCGGGAGATAATCCTTCTCCAGACCCGGTACGCTGTACTCGTAAGGCCCGTGATGGATGGTGGGGGTGACGGGGAAATTCCCGTGCTGAATGGGATAGGAAAGGGTCCACTCGAGCGTGGTGGAATTCCAAGGGTTGGCGGGTGCCAAGGGGCCCTTGAAGATGCTCCAGAACATGTTGATCAGGAAGGGGATCGTGGAGAGTCCGAGACCCATCGCACCGATCGTGCAAACCACATTGAGAGGCTGAACCTGACGCAGACAGTCGTAGACGGTCGGGTCGGCGATGCGGCGCATCATCCCGGAAAGACCAAGGTTGTGCATCGGAAAGAATGTCAGGTTGAAGAACACGAAGGTCATCCAAAAATGAATCCAACCGAGTGTGTTGTTAAACATGCGGCCCGACATCTTGGGGAACCAGAAGTAGATCGCGGCAAAGATCGACAGGATGCTTCCACCAAAAAGGACATAGTGGAAGTGGGCGACAATGAAATAGGTGTGGTGGACGAAAAGGTCGATCGGCGTTGCGGCCATGAAGATGCCGGAGAGACCGCCGATGACGAACATCGAGACAAAGGCCACGGCAAAGGCCATGGGAACGGTGTAGTGAATATTGCCGCGCCAAATCGTCCCCATCCAGTTGAAGGTCTTGATGGCGCTTGGCACCGCGATGATCATCGTGGAGACACCGAATGCAGCACTCAGCGTGAGGTTCATCCCGCTGACATACATGTGGTGACCCCAGACGATAAAACCCAATCCGCCGATCAAGACCATCGCATAGACCATTGCCTTGTAACCGAAGACCGGCTTACGGGAGAAAACCGCCAGGATCTCGGAAGCAAAGCCCATGGCGGGCAGGATCAGAATGTAGACTTCGGGGTGACCGAAGAACCAGAAAAGGTGCTGCCAGAGCAGTGGTTGCCCTCCCCCCTCGGGCTTGTAAAAAGTGGTTCCGAAGTTCAGATCAAAGATGATCAGGGCGGCGGCCGCGGAGAGTACGGGAATCGCGAAAATCAGTAGGATCGCGGTAACGAAGATCGCCCAGACCGGCAGGGGCATACGAAACATCGTCATTCCCGGGGCCCTCATTGTGATGACGGTGGCAATGTAGTTCACCGCACCCGTCAGTGAGGAGAGACCATTGATGAAAAGAGCGGTGCACCAGAGGGTCTGGCCGAGCGGTGTGCCGTTGTATTTGGCGAAGCTGCTGAGTGGGGCGTAGGCAGTCCAGCCCGTGCCGGGGGCTCCACCGGGAGCAAAGAGTGATGCGAGCATGACCACACCCGAGATCGAGAAGAGCCAGTAGCTGATCTCGTTGAGCGTTGGAAAGGCCATGTCACCGGCACCGATCTTGAGAGGGATGAGGAAGTTGCCGAAAACGCCGATGAGGATCGGCATCGCCACGAAGAAGACAAGGATCGTCCCGTGCATGGTGACGAGCATGTTGTACCCCCCAGGAATGAGGGATCCATCATCACTGACGATTGTGGAAGGAAGGAGATGTCCAATGAGTGGGATCGGGTGACCAGGAAAAGCAAGTTGCCAGCGCATCGCGACCGCCATGGCGCCGCCGATAATGACATAGAGGATGCTGGTGAAGAGGAACTGCATCGCGATCACCTTGTGATCGGTGTTCCAGAGATAATGCATGATCCCTTTTTTCCCGTGACCATGGCCGTGATCGCCATGATGGGCGGCTGCGTGGGAATCGACAGTGATCGTGGCGCTCATGGGCTGGATAATAAGGATCCGTTAAGGATGGGTCAAGGCGGCTACCGGCGCGGATGAAGATGAGGCGGGTGCGGCATTCTTATCCTGTCGTGGCTTCAGCCACTTCTGAAACTCCTCCTCGGTGACGACCCTGATCGGGGCCTTCATGTTGTAATGCCCGGTTCCGCAAAGCTGATTGCAGGCAATCTGGAAGTTGCCGGTGCGGGTGGCCTGAAACCAGACCCAGCCGATCGTGCGACCCGGAACACAATCCTGATAGAGGCGGAACTCAGGAACATAGAAGGAGTGGATCACATCCCGTGCATGCAGGAGCAGGTGAACGGGACGCCCCACGGGAACAACAAGTTCCGTGGTCACGACATCCTGGGCAGTAAGTGGATTAGCGGGATCTGTCCCCCAGTGATTGTCATCGGAGATTTTCCTCACATCGATGGGTGAGAGTTGACCGCTGACCCCCGGATAACGCATCTCCCAACCGAACTGATAGCTCGAGACATCGATCACCAAGGAATTCGATGGTGCCGGGCGATGAATCTCCTCCCAAAGACGATTCCCGTAAATAGCGAGGGCGAGGAAAACTATCGTCGGCGCCGTGGTCCAGATCACTTCGAGCATATTGCTCCCGTGGCTGTAGAAGGCCTTGTGACCCGGACGCTTCCGATAGGCGATGAGGAAATAGATGTAGGTTCCCTGGGTCAGCACGAACACCGTGGCCGTCAGCCAGAAGATGATCATGAAGAGCGAATCGATCTTCTCACCGTGGACGGTCACGCAGGGGGCGAGACCCCAGATGTTGCCGGCACGCTGTTCCGCAAAGGCGGGTGAAGCCAGCAACAGAAGAGAGGCGGCACCGATCCATCCGGCAAAGCGGCTCAAGATTGAAGGGAATGAAAAACGGGTCGTCATGGGATGATCACTTTTTCGGGGCGGCCTTTGATCCTGAGGCCGGAGGCATCGCCATCAGCTGGCTCTGGGTCCAGGGATCGGACTGCTCCTTGTGCTCGCTCCGGATCCCGGCCACGAATGCGGGGTCGATAGGTGAAGCGTTGTTGCCCCAATCCGAGCGGATGTAAGTCAGGACCGCGGCAATCTGGTCGTCGGTGAGTTGCTTCCACTGCGGCATGGCGTTGTTATAGTTGCCGCCCATGACCGTCATCGGTCCCTGATGACCATGAAGCATCAGGAGAACGAGATGGTTCTCGCCGTGCTTGTCACTCCCGTTGACCCATTCGCTGCCAGCAAGAGGCGGGAACTGTCCGGCGACTCCCTGTCCCGTGGCCTGGTGACAGACGACGCAGTTCTGGGAGTAGAGTCGCTTGCCGACAACCTTCGGGTCAACCGGAGCTGCCGAAGCCTGCGCACCGCCTCCGGCCCAGTTCACCGCGTCGCTCTCGTAGACATCGCTGCGGAATCCGCCGCTATTGAAGGCCAGATAGAGACCTCCCACAAAGAGGGAGAGCATGAATGCGCCGACAAGCCAGGGCGAAAGAGGCGCCCCATGGGAGTCGCCGCTGCCTGCGTTCTGGTTCTGGTGTTGATCGTGATGCACGGCTGGTCTTATTTGGTAGCCTCGGCGCCCTTCTTCACTGGAGCCTCGGGCAACGGATAATCATGTCGCAGGGAGAGGAGATACGCGACGAGGTTCTTCGCGTCGGTCGTCGGAACCACCTCGCAGCCCTCCTTGGGAGCATCGGCACCCGTAAGATCGAGCGCCTCATCGGAACGCTGTCCCTGGATCTTGCGCACTTCGAAAAGATGGCTGAATGCGGGCATGATCGATCCCTCGCAAACGGATCCGGGATGGAAGAGATGGCGGTAGTGCCACTTGGCATCCGGTAGACGGATGCCGACATTCGAGAGATCCTGTCCGAGACGGCATGAACCGAGGAAAGCTGTCGAATCACGCAGGTAATCACGAGCCACGGAAGGCCTCACCCCCCATCCACGGGCGATATCGGTACCGGTGACGCTTGTCTGGCGCACCTGCTGACTGTGACACGCGATGCATCCCTCTGACGCGTAGACGCGCTGTCCGGCGATGGCATCACCCTGCAGGTTGGGCGGGAGACTGCCGCCAGTATCGGCATCGGCGATAGGATCGAGGTGCCCGAGTTTATTGGAGGAATAGGCCACGACCCCCACCCAAGAGGTCAGGAACACCAGAAGGATGCCGATCAGGAATGTCGAAAGGCGATGCATGGGATTATTTCTTGGGGAAGAGCCGTTCGGCTGCAAGGGCTCGGGTGAAATTGGCAGCGGCAATTACCGTAGAGGCAAGCAGGAGCAACCAGGCGGCACCCTCAAGCACATGGAACGGCTGTGCGTAGGAAGTAATGTTGAGGAAGGAGACCACGGGGTCGAGCAGCGCAAGACCCGCAAAAAGCCCATCTAGGATCAGGATCGTGGTCAGCAAACAGAGTCCCGCGAAGTTGAGCCAATAGTGGAGGCCCGAGAGCGAGACGCTCCAGCATTCCCGACCAAGCAGGCCCGGAAGAGAGGCATAGATCACGCCGAAAAGCGGGAAGGAAATTGCCCCGAAAAGCCAGAGCAGATCCAAGGATACCGTCACCCCGGTGAAGCGGGCAAAGGCGCTAACGCTGGGCATGGCAAGCAGGGCGGCAAGGAGGCCTGCCGTCAGAATGAAAGAGAGACCGCCACGCAGGAACTGCCAGGTGATATTACCATCGTTGTCCCCACCCCTACGGAGACCGAGGAGATTGATCATCACGATCAGGATCGGAATGAGGAAGAGTACCCCGGCCACGACACCGGCGGAGGCCATCCAGGCAGGAATCGGTCCGCCGATCAGGCGGGCAAGTCCGGCCCATCCTCCAAAGAGAATCAGAAGCCAGAACCCGAGGGGAGCGAGGTTACGGCGATTGAGTTGCTGACCGCTGATGCGGGGCAAGAGACCGTAGAGGGCACCAAGGGCCACGGGCAGCAGCCAGAGAATCAGGAAGCCGTTACAAAACCATCCCTGAACGGCGCCTTGGGCAGAGGCCTGAAGGGGCTTCCAGGTGAGGAGCAAGTTGGCGGTGCCGTAGACCCAAGGGAAACAGCAGAATCCGGCCACCAGATACCAGAGTGCAGGCTCGGCGCGGCCACCCGATTCGATGCCAGCGCGGCGGTCGAAAAGGCAGACCACCCAGATGCCGATCATCAGGAAGGAAAGGAAGAGCATCGCCGAGGCCCAGTTCGGATACTCGAGCCACTCCACTCCAGTGGAATATCCGGCAAGGATGGCGAGCGTGCCGAGCAGAACGGCAAGGTTCCAAAGAACAACCGCGGAATTAATCAGCGTACGCAGGAGGACTCCCCCGAGTGTGCGGTTGCAGAGGCGGGCCATGAGCCAGATGCCGGCAGCGATTGCCGCCTGGGAGGCCCATCCGTAGAGGAAGAGATCGCGGGCAATGGCCGAGAGGCGACCGTAGCCTAAGAAGGCAACCCCTCCGAGGAACCCGGGGGCAACCAACTTCACCGAGGCAAGAAGGGCCAGGAAGGAAGCAACAACGAGCCAATGCAGGGCGTTTCCGAAGAGCAGGAGGACCGGCGTCCTTACGGAGGCGTCGATGCAGACCGCCTTGGCGCCGTCAGATTCCGGATCGTGATGGTGGGAAAGGGTCGTGTTGCTCATTGCTGGGTCTGGGAGAAGGCTCCCTTGGTGCTACGGGCATTCAACTCGGGCAGCACGAGTTCCATCGCGCGAGTAACAGGGATACGTACGATCCCCTTGGCTTTGTCGTTCCACCCGTAGGTCGTGAGGGCAGTCTGATCGGCGGCTTGGAGATCGGCGAGGTTCTTCGTCCGGACAGCGGAACGCTCCTGATCCTCGCGCTCCGTAGCGGAGCCGGAATGCGAAACCCAGAGGCCTCCGGCCACCGCAGCCAGCAGGAGCACCAGTACGGAGAGGATCGTCAGGATACCGGGACCGCGGTAGGTGCGGACGGCCGCGTCATGATCGTGGTGATGGTGTGTCATCAGTCGTTGAAGTTGGCGGCCTCGGCGAGTCGCGGATCACGGGAGGGCCAGAGAGGTGAGTCCCCGAGTCCCTTGAGGAAGAAGGCACCCAGAGTGCTGCCGATCGCGAGAACGGAGACGACGTCAAGGACAGCAGGATGGAATCCCTCGGGATGCAGCACGGGCAGGACCAGCATGTAGACGTCGATGAGGTGCATCGCGAGTATCCAGAAGGCGACCATCCCGAGGAAACGGGCATTTGCCTTGGGCCCGCGGAAGAGAAGCAGGCAGAAGGGGAGGATGAAATGACCGACGACCAGAAGGATCCCAAGCACCTTCCACGAACCCGTCGAGCGAAGCACATAGAACGAGGTCTCCTCCGGGATATTCGCATACCAGATCAGCATGTACTGCACGAAGGCGATCCAACCCCAGAAGAGCGTGAAAGCGAGCAGCAGTTTACCGAAGGCGAAGTTGTGCTGGGCGGTGAGCACCCGCTTGAGATATCCGGCGGAGCGGAGCGCGTTGGCCAAAAGGATGATCACGCAGAGCGCGGCCAACACCGCACCGGCAAAATTGTAGATTCCGAAAATCGTCGAAACAAAGCGGATATTGAGACCCATCATCCAGTCGAACGACCAGAAGGTCAGTGCGATCGCCCCGAACGGGATGATGAAGAAGGCGAGGCGGCGGTTGCGGATCGAGTGAATCGCGGCACCATCTTTATCCTGTGCGAGAGAGTTGCGGCGGAAGAGCAAGGCGACGATGCCAAAGAGCAGGAAGTAAACGGCCGTGCGGATCCAGAAGAAGTTGATGTTCAGGTATGCGGCCTTCTCAGCCAGTTCATGATTATGAGCCGGTGACTCGGCCATCCAGGTCCAGACCTTTGGGGCAACCAAGAGGAGCGGGAGAAGCAGCAGGGCCAATAGAGGAAGCTGGCAGGAGATATTCTCGAGTTGGCGGCGGATGCCGACACTCCAGGCCGCGTCTGTCGCATGGTGCACGATCACCCAGAAGAGCGAACCAATCAGGATCGTGACAAAGAACCAGCCGGCAAAGAGCCAGGAAAATGCGAACTGCTGGGGATTGCTGATCCCGAGCACAAGGGAGAGCAGCAACGTGACGACTGCGGTCACGCAGAGGCCGATGAAGCGGCCGCCGACATGCTTGTAGTCGAAGGTCTCGGCGGGAGGAAGATGGCTTGTCTCGTCGCTCATGGCTTGGAGGCCGCCGGGGTGGCGGCGGCAGGGGCATTTGTTCGCTGAAGCGCGGCGCGCTCGGCATCGGGAACATCGTTGATGGTCGCGTTCTGCGAACGCTGGAGAGCACGGACGTAAGCCACGATCGCCCAGCGGTCGGGAACCTGGATCACCCCGCCGTAACCGAGCATGGTGTTCTTGCCGTTGGCGATGGTGTTGTAGATCTCACCGTCGGTCATATCGCGCAAGCGCTGCTGCTGCAGATTAGCAACCCCGACGAGTCCATACTTGGTGGCGATGCCATTACCCGTCCCGGTCGATCCGTGACAGACGGCGCACTGGATCTCATAGCGCTCATGACCCCTTTCAAGGGCCTCCTTGGTGACGGTGAAAGGAATCCCGGTGCCCCAGTTGGTACCGACCTTGCCGGTATCGGCATATCCCTCACTACCGGAGAAGATAACCGCGTTGTAAGCCCCACCCATGACGGAGGCAGAAACTTCAGGGCAGGCCTTCTTGCAGGAAGAAGGGGCCGTGTAGCCCAGAGGGACGGTGCCGGCCACAGGCTGGCGGGATCCTCGGCCGTCGGCGAAGAAGTCGCTCGGGGCCTGTGCCTTGACTTTGTCCTGACGAACCATGTCGGGGAAGATCTCGATGGGAGGGCGCTTGGTCTTACAGCCGCGCAGTCCCGCGATCGAAACGATCAGGACGACCAGCAGGGTCAGGATGATGGTGAAATGGCGGACCATGGCGTTATTCGTCGTCGGATGGTTCGAGATGGATCGCGGTGATGTCGCCGGCGCCGGAGAGCTCCAGGAGTTCCCTTACTTTTTCGACGGTGAAGTAGGGATCACGCGCAGAAACGGTTAGGAAGAATCCGCGCGACGCATCCTTCGCAAAGAGGTCCCAGGCCAGCATCGGGTGGTTGAGGCGAGGCATTCCCCCCAGAAGAATCATTCCCTTCACAGCGGCCAGCGCGCCGAGCATCAGGGTCAGTGCCACGGTAATGGGCACGTATTGAGGAAGACCGGAGAGATTGATCGGTTTGCCATCAACGACCAACGGATAGATCAGATTGCTCGGTACGAGCTGCATGGTCAGCGCCAGGGCGATCGCAGTGACAGCACCACCGAGGACGAGGAAACTGATGAGCGACTTGGGAACCTTGAGCTCCTCGGCCAGACCGTGAACGGGATAGGGCGTGTAGCAGTCGACGGCGTTGTGCCCCGCGGCACGGAGGCTACGGACGGCAGCGATCAAGGCGTCGGGCGTGTCAAAGCGCGCCCCCACGGCGTGGAGCGGTTCGGCAAGGGATCCTGCAACGGGAAGGTGACGGCTCATCTCAGTGTCCCTCCCCATGTTTCGGCTGTGTTCCAGGAAGCACGGCCTTGAGTTCGTTCATGCTCATGATCGGCACGAAGCGGATGAAGAGCAGGAAGAGCGTGAAGAAGATACCCAGAGTTCCGGTTGCCGTCAGGATGTCGACGATGGAGGGGTGGAAATTCCCCCAGGCGGAGGGAAGGAAATCGTGCAGGAGCGAAGTCGTCACGATCATGAAGCGCTCGAACCACATGCCGACGTTGCAGAGAATCGCCAGCACGAAGACAAG
>RFPR01000068.1 GCA_009928265.1 Pseudomonadota bacterium
CATGCTGATGAACATGTCCTGCTTCATGTCGGGATAGAGCTGGCGGTTCACCCCCCGCAGGACTGCCGACGGGGAAAGTTCCCCTCGCGACTGGCTGCGCAGGGCGCTTCGGCACATCGCCATGATGAGCGAAGCGGGGACACCCTTCCCCGAGACGTCGGCAATGGCAATCCCGATATGGTCGTCGTCAACAGTGAGGAAGTCGAAGTAATCGCCGCTGAGCGTGCGGGCCGGAAGGTTCAGGCCGCTTAACTCGAAGCCCTGCAGGTCGGGCGCGTCGGAAGGAAGGAGTATCTTCTGAATTTCGCGGGCGATGGCGAGATCCCGGTCCATGGCGTGTTTTTCCCCGGCTGCGAGATGAATCGCTTGATTGAAGAGGGCAAAGGCCGACTGCTCCGCGATCGCCTGGAAGAGCTCAAGCTTCGTGTCGCTAAAGGGGTCGCGGTCGACGTTGCGGGCCAGGGCAAGCACGCCGAGGAGACGCTTGCGGTAGTGCAATGGGCCGATGACAAGCGATCCGAGTCCCTGCGTAACGAGCTCTTCGGGTAGATCCCCCTTGCGGCGGAGAAAATGGGGTTCGGACCAGTGGGCCGACTCTCCGACAAGCTCCTTGCCAACAGGGATCGAGTGGAGTCGCAGGTAGCTTTCCATCGCCTGCGGATTGGCCGTGACACTCGATGGAAGCACAACGAGGGGAGGACAGCCTTTGGAGAGAAAGGAAGGGAGAAGGTTTGTGCCGTGCTTGTCGGCCAAGTAAAGCGCGCCGCCGTCCGCCTTGAGGATATGCTGGGCTCCCTCGACGATGAGGCGGTGGAGTTCTCCAGCGGGCACTCCTTCCGAGAAGGCAGCCCCGAGTCCGTGGAGGAAGTCAAAGACCCGTCGCTCCTCCTGATGGATTTCGGCGGAACTCCGCTTGAGTTGGCCCACGCGGCGCCGCGAACCGAAGAGCACGATGCCGAGCACCACGATGCCGACAAGCATGACGGCGATGAGGGCGGCCTCGATAAACTGCAGACTCATGGTTGCCGATCATGCACGGGATCGGTACGGAATGCCAGCATGCCGGGCGTGCCCGTGCCGTGGAGAATCAATGAGGGGAGGGGCCCTTCAGATATTCCAGCACGTCACGAAAACGGTGGGCGTTCTCGGGATTGGCAGCGATTAGGGCCTCATGGGCGGCCAAGACCACCTCGCGTTCCGGTCCCGCGTCCGAGGGCAACGGAAGAAGCTTGGCTCCGTGCTCGGCCGGGGTCATCGGAGTTGCACCCGCAGGCTCCACGGAGAAGAGGTGGTTCAGGCCAAGATTCTCAAACAGGTCGACATTCCGCGTGCTGACATTGAGGGCGCGCAGGGATCCCTCCCCCAGGGCCCGGAGGTTTTGGGAGATGCCGGTGAGCGTTCCCATGAAGGTAGAGTCCATGTGTTCGCAGGAGGCGAGATCGACGACAAATAGGCGATAGCCGCGACCAATCATGGCTTCGACGAATTTTTTCAGGGAGGCACACCCTTGGAAATTTCCCCGACCTTCGACTCGGATCCAGACTTCCCGGTCGAAACAAGCAACGCTGACGGCGCAGGGGGTGCTCATGCGTGATTTTGTGCCCTTCCCACAACCAGGAAAGTGCTTCCGGTACCGTAATCGGACACGACTTTTGAAAGAAGACCCAAGTTGCTTTCTTCAAGGATCTTATCGATGTGAGGATGGCCTTCCTCAAATACGCCGCAGTCGGCCTTGTCGCGCCGAAGTGCCTCGATGACACCCTCTGGGCCTGGGTGGAAGGAAAAACGAATGCTCGAGCCAAATTGACGACGGGCGGCAAAATGGGCATCACCGCCGGCCTCTCCGTCGCAGGCTACGACCATCTCTTTTTCAAGCGCAAGCGCGGCGGACATGATCTCTGTGTAAATAGCCCTAATCGCCTGTTCCCCGAGTGGCCCCTTGCTCTGAGAGGCAAGTCTGGTGACAAGATGCTCCGCGCGATCGGGCACATAGACCGGGCGGCCATCTCGCTCCTTGATGCGGCCGATTTCCTGCGCGAGGCGGGCGCGGTCGTTGAGCAGCTCCACGAGCTGGCCGTCGATCGCATCGATCGCGTCCCTGAGCCGCTTGAGTTCCTCCATGGGTGAGATGGGCGAAAAAGTATCTGATTAGCGGTGATCAGGCGCGGCTTCCGGATCCTCTCCGGGAAGTTCCTCCTGACCAGAGGGAGAGGCCGCCTCGGCCACTTCCTCGAAGACGACCGATTCGCGCACCTCGATGATCTCGGTGACCTCGACCGTCTCCAGCGCGGGATCGCCAGCGTTTTCTAAAGATTCCTCGGCAGAATCTTCGGCAGAGACACCGGGAAGTTCCGGTGTCGCCTCGTCGGATGTGGAGGTGGCGGCGCTCTCCTCGACTTCCGCCTTCGGTAGAGGGATGTGACGGAGTTCCGCCGCATTGGGAAGTTCGTCGAGATGGCGAAGGCCGAAATGATCGAGAAAGAATTGGGTGGTTGCGTAGAGCAGGGGGCGGCCCGCTGACTCCGAGCGACCGGCGATCTTGACGAGGCCGCGATCGAGGAGAGTCTGCATCACGCCATCGACGGAGACGCCGCGCACGGCCTCCATGTCCGCGCGCGTGATCGGCTGGCGGTAGGCGATGATGGCGAGTGTCTCGAGAGCTGAGGCGCTGAGGCGTGTCGGCTTGGCTTCGGGGTAAAGGGCACGCAGCCAGGGCGCGTATCCGGGTGCGCTGGAGAGCAGCCAGCCCGTGGCGGTCTCGCGAACCTGGTAGGCACGGCCTGAGGCTGCCACCAGGGCCTGAAGCTCCACGAGGGAATCATGAACCTGACCCTCCTTCACCTTGGCGTAGGCAAGGGCAGGGGAGGCTGTTTCCGCAGGAACCGCGGCGGCCGCATTGCGGAGATGGGTGATGAGTTCCTTGGCCGTGACCGCTTTCTGCGAGGCGAAAAGGATCGCTTCAAGGATCAGGGAAAGGGCGGGGGCATCGCCGGATGCGGGTTCGCCACTGAGGGTGCCGGGTGCCACACCTTCAGGCAGGTCGTGAACGGCAGTCTCTTCTTCGGCGATGTCGGTTGTAGTTTCCGTATGGTATTCCTGAAGCACGGCCGTCTCATCCGTCACGATCTCGGAATCCGTCATTTCTGTGGATTCTTGGGACGTTTCATCGATGGACGAAACCTCGGATGCTTCCTCCGGTTTCTTGTTCTTGCGTGATTTCTTGCTCATGCGGATTCCTGGAGTTCTTCGTTTTCCTCGGTGGGCTCTTCCTCGCCCTCAAGGGTGCGGTCGAGCCAGATTTCACCGAATTGCTCCTCCTGACGCACGCGGAATTGTTTCATGCGGATCAGTTCGAGTAGCGCGAGGAAGGTGACAACGAGCTCGTTGCGGGTAGTCGCCTCGCCGAAGAGCTCCTCGAAGCGGACCGATACGCCGCGGTCGATGCGGTACATCAGGTGATTGATCCGGTCGGTGACGGTGTAGGTCTCCTCGCGGATCTCTCCCGGCTTCTCCTGGACGGGGAGGCGTTTGAGGGCCTTCTGGAAAGCGTTGATCAGATCGAAGATGCCGACGTCTCCGAGCATCATCGTCTCGTCGAGGACAGGCGCGTGGGCCGGATCAAGGGAAACAGCGCGCGGAAAGAGGGCGGCTTGAAGCTCCTCTTGGTCGCGCAGGTGCGAGGCAGCCTCCTTGAACTTCCGGTACTCGATGAGCTGACGGATGAGCTCCCAGCGCGGATCCTCCTCCTCGGTCTCCTCGTCGGGCATCTGCTGGTCCTTCGGGAGCAGCGTGCGGCTCTTGATGTAGAGCAGATTTGCCGCCATCACGAGGAACTCGCCGGCGATCTCGATATGCAGGACCTCGAAGGCCTCGAGATATTCCAGATACTGGGAAGTGATCCTCTCGATGGAGATATCGTAGATGTCGACCTCGTCTTTCTTGACGAGGTAAAGCAAGAGGTCGAGGGGACCCTCGAAGACCTCCAGTTTGACTTTGAGATCGGACTCCATCTACCCGCTGAGGGGAACGTCTGCGGGACTAGCGGCGGTAGCCGTGGCGCTCGATCTCGCGGGCAACGCGGACCTTGTGCTTCTTGGTCTCCTTGGTCTTGGTCTTCCGCTTGCGGAGTTGCTGCGCGAGCTTATGGACGGCGAGATCAATCGCCGTGTAGAGGTCATCCTCTGCATCCTCGGCATGGAGGTCGGGACCGGGTAGGGCGAGGTGGATCTTGACCTGGTAATCCTTCTTCTTGGACTTGTGCTCGTCGAACAGGAGGACGACGTGGGCTGCCAGAATGGTATCACAGAATTCCTCAAGGTGGGCCACCTTGTCAGCCACGTGGGCATGGATGGCGGCGGTCAGTTGGACATGACGGGGACTGATATGGATTTGCATGATCGTGATGTTTCTCTCTGTGAACAAAGGTAAGGCCGAAGGGGACGCGACGCCACCAAAATGCAGGGTGCGCTGCAGAGTTGCGTTTTACTACTTGTAAAATTTCAGGATCGCTTCGACGAGTCCCGGGATGTCGTGCCGGGCAGACTCCAGGCTGATCGGCAATCCGAGCCTCCTCATTTCGGCGGAGGTGACCGGCCCGATGCTGGCGGTCTGAAGATTCTCCGGAAGGGGAAGCTCCAGCGCCATGAAATGGGTTGCCGTCGAGGCGCTCGTGAAGGTGATCAGATCTGCACCCTCTTCTCGGAAGCGGGCTATCCCACCGGAGAGATCAGCTGTTTCGGGAACCGTGCGGTAGACCGGCACATCATCCACAATGGCACCCAGTTTCTCCAGTTCGACGGCCAGCAAGTCGCGCGCACCGGCGGCACGGGGGAGCAGGATGCGGAGATTTTCGACATCGATTTCCTTAAAGGAGTCGATCAGCGATTCAGCCACGAACTCCTTGGGAATCAGGTCGATACCAATGCGAAACTCCCTGATTCTGGCCGCCGAGCCATTGCCGATGGCGGCGATCCGCGCCCCTCCTATTTCCCGGGCATCGTCATGGGCGGTATAGAAGGCGGTAAAGAAGGCCTCCACGCCGTTCGGGCTCGTGAAGACAATCCAGTCGTAGCCGCGGATGCCACTGATCGCCTCGACTAGGGGCATCTTCTCCTGCGGTGGCTCGATTCGGATTGTCGGCAACTCGAAAGCGTCAGCCCCGAGCATCCGAAGCGAGCCGAGGAGTGTGCCGGCTTGCTTTCCTGCGGCGCGGGTGACGGCGATCCGCTTTCCGAAGAGGGGTTGACTCTCGAACCACGAAAGAGTGTCACGGAGATGAACCACGTCGCCAAAGACCGCGACAGCGGGGGCCTGGAATTTGCGTTCCGCTGCAAGCGTGGCAATGGTTGAGAGCGGGCCGGTCAGGGTTTGCTGGCGGCCTGTGGTGGCCCAGCGTATCAGGGCGGAGGGCGTCTCCCCGTCCATGCCGTGCGAGATCAGTTCCTTGGTCACCAGAGCGAGATTCTCGACCCCCATGAGCATCACCTTGGTTCCGGGAGCGGAGGCGATCGCTGCAAAGTCGACGCCGGTCGGCTTCTTCCCCTCCACGACATGGCCCGTGAAGACGGTGAACATCGCATTGTTCTCGCGATGGGTGAGCGGGATGCCGGCGTATGCGGGGCCGGCGACGACGGAACTGACGCCGGGAACGATCTCGAAGGGTATTCCCGCCGCGGCCAACTCGGCCGCCTCCTCGCCGCCGCGGCCGAAAACATACGGGTCGCCTCCCTTGAGGCGGACGACGCGCTTCCCCTCGCGGGCCTTGGCAAGCAGGAGGGCGTTGGTCTCCTCCTGCTTCATGGCATGACGTCCCGAGGTCTTGCCTGCATAGATACGTTCTGCGTCCGGCGAGGCATGGCGCAGAAGCTCCGGATTGGCGAGGTAGTCGTAGATCACCACGTCGGCCTGTTCAAGGCACTCGCGACCGCGAAGGGTGAGCAAGCCGGGATCACCCGGGCCCGCACCCACGAGGTAGCAGATTCCAGATGAATTGGAGCGGGCGGAAAGGGACATGAATAAAAATTCAGGAAAGCAGCTTTGCGGCAACGAGTCGCGCGGCATCCTCGGAAGTCGGCGCCATCGCCTCTGCGGAGCGCAGGGAGCTCCTGTCATGCTGGTCAGGAACGAAGACAGCTTTCAGCAAGATCATTCCTTCCCGCTCCAGCGCCAGCGCGCCGAGAGCAAGATGACAACCGCCGCCCAGATATTTCAGCACGAGCCTTTCCGCCGAGACACATCGGGCGGTCACAGGATCATGAAGGACCGAGACAATCGGCTCGGCTGGATCATCTCCGCGGGTCTCGATAGCCACGGCTCCCTGTCCCGGAGCCGGAAGCATCCAGTCGAGCGATTCAAGGAAAAGCGTCCGATTAGCGGAGTGAAGGGTGCCGTCCGAAAGGTCATGTCCGAGTCGTGTGAGTCCTGCCTCGGCCAGGATTGTGGCGTCGTAGGAACCCTCGGCGATCTTCGCGATGCGGGTTGGCACGTTGCCCCTGATGGGGACGATCCTGAGATCAGGTCGCTTCTCCTGTAAGAGGAGAGCCCGCCGAGGACTACTGCTCCCCACCGTCGCTCGCTTGGGTAAGCCGGCAACACCGCCCTGATGTTGAGAAACCAGCAGGTCAGCCACCGGAGCTCTGGGTAGGATCGCAGAGAGAATAAGACCCGCGGGTGCCTCCACCGGAAGATCCTTGAGGCTATGGACGGCGAGGTCGATGTCTCCCGAGAGCAGCGCTTCCTCCAGCTGCTTGGTGAAAAGCCCCGCCCCCTCGGCGGTCGGCTCGTGAAGGGGCATCGCTGTACGGGCGTCTCCGGTCGTGGTGATGATTTTCAGTTCCACCTCCAGGCCGGGATGGAGAGCTAGGAGTCCGTCGCGGACCATTCGACTCTGAGCCAGGGCGAGATCGCTGCCGCGTGTGCCAAGAATCAGTCTCATCGTTGCCACTCCGGGTCGTGCAGGGATTGGAGCCACTTCATGAATCCACCGACATGGCTCTCAATGAGGGATTCACAGCGCTCGACCTCGCGCTGGCGAATCACAAGTGATTCCGCGGCAATCTGCTGCAGGCTGTCGACATCGTGAAGGAAGACACCCTCCATGTCGTTGATCGCCGGATCGGCGTCACGGGGAACGGCCAGATCGATGACAAAAAGGGAGCGTTCGCCTCGGCCCTTCATGACGGGGGCAAGCTTTTCCGGAGTGACGAGACGCCCGTCGGCATTGGTCGAGCTGATCAGGATATCAGCATCGGCGACGGCCTTGTCCCAGTGGTCGAAGTGGATAGCCATGCCGCCGATCTCGGCCGCAAGCTGTGCCGCCCGCTCGTAGGTGCGGTTTGAAACCACCGAGCTCCGAACGCCGCGCGACTGGAGGCTGCGGGCTGTCCTCTCGCTGATTTCTCCCGCACCCAGCAGGAGGACTCGCAGATGTCGCAGGTCGCCGAAAATCTTCTCGGCCAGCTCCACGGCGACCGACCCGACGGAGGTCGGCCCGCTTGTGATCTGTGTCTCTGTCCGCACGCTCTTGGCCACGTGGAAAGCGTGTTGGAAGAGTTTGTGCATGGTGCGGGTGGCCGTGCCGGCTTCGCTGGCGACCGAGTAAGCCTTCTTCACCTGACCAAGGATCTCGGTCTCGCCGATCACCATGGAGTCTAGTCCGCTTGCCACCCGGAAGAGATGGCGCACCGCGTAGGGTGTGTCGTGGTGGTAGAGCGGGGCCTCCAGTCCTGTGCGCGCGGAGAGGATTTTGCGGAAGCCGTCGAGGGCACGGACCGGGCAGAGACTCGAGGCGTAGATCTCGACGCGGTTACAGGTGGAAAGCACGACAGCCCCCGAGACTCCTTCCACCGAGCTGAGGTCTGAAAGCAGTGCCGGGGCTTCTTCCGTCGCCACGGCAAATCGCTCCCGCACGTCGAGACGGGCGGTGCGGTGATTGATGCCGGCGCAGAGGATGTTCACGATAATCGATCAGCCGAGTGTGGAGAGACGCTGGATCACAGGCAGAAGTAGCAAGGCGAGGAGGAAGACGAGCATGGCTCCCTGGGCGGTACGGCGGTTGCCCAGGCGTCCGCTCAAGGAGTCCGCGAGCAAGCCGGCATAAAGCAGCCAGATGAGTGCGGAGAAGCAGATCTTCACGTTGGGAATCGGGGTGCGTGCCAGGAATCCAGCCGCAAAGCCGATCGTGAGAACAACAAATCCGGCCAGGAGAAGACGGCGTACCGTCACCGCAAGTGTGATGACCGGCGGAAGGTCGTGGAAGATGGCCGAAGGGCGGCGCGATTTGAGCTGCCTTTCCTGCACCAGATACATGAGTCCGGCGATGCAGGAGAGGCCGAGCGCCCCGTAGGCGACGAGCGAGAGCGAGGCATGAGTCTCGATCCAGGGATCGACCCCCCGGACAGGATCTATCTCACCGGCTGGAATGAAAACCGCGGCAACCTGGAGGAGTAACACGACGGGAGCGGTGAATGCCCCCATGAGGGAGAGCCGGTAGGAGGTGCCGATGGCGAGGTAGAAGAGGGCTATCGACCAGCCCAGAAAGACGAGCACCTGGGGGAGAGTCCGGATGGGGCAGGCATGAAGCTGGGAGCCGAGCAGGGTGAGATACCAGCCCTGCAGGCTGGCACCCGCAGCGACGGCGGCAACGTTGAACCGTCCGGGGCGGAAGCGGCCCTTGAACAGAGAAAAGAGGGTGTGTCCCAGCGCAAAGAGATAGCAGAGGGACGACCCGATCAGGGCGGCGCGTTCCATTAACGGATCATAGGAGCCGAATGAGCGAACCGGAAGGAGGAAACGGGGAAACCGCCCGATGGCCCGTCGTTTCGTGCTACTTGGCGCCGGGATCGGGATTTATCCTGGGCGAAAAAATGGTCAAAGCGATGAGGGCGATCTGGAGCCCCATGAAGGCGGCCAGCCACGGCACAGCACGATCCATGAACCCATAAGAGTGAAGACCGACTCCCAGCATGTTCACGCCGAACCATGAGAAGGCGGTGACCACATTGCCAAAGAGCGCCATGGCCACCAGACCTCGCTGCCGGATGTAGCCACCCAGGCGGGCATGGAGCGTGATCGCGCACCAGATCACGATGAGCAGTGCCCCGTTCTCCTTGGGATCCCATCCCCAGAAGCGTCCCCACGACTGGTCGGCCCAGATCCCGCCGAGCACTGTCCCGACAAAGCTGAAGAGGGTGGCAAAGCAAATCACCCCGTAGATCATGCGGCTGAGGGAGCGGCCCGCCTCGGGCGTCAGTGACGAGGTGAAGAGCCCGCGCACTACGTAGATCACAGCAAGCAGGCCGGCTAGGAACATCGCCGAGTAGCCGATCGTGATGGCCACGACGTGGGTCGCGAGCCAGATGTTCGTATCGAGCACTGCCTGCAGCATCTCGAGCGTGTCGCCGCGGCCCGCAAGGTGTTGGGCGATGATCAGCGTCACGAACCCGATGATCGCCGAGCAGGCAGCGCCGATGCCATCGCGCTGGAGACGCTCCAGAAAAAGGCCAAAGAGCGCAGTCCCCCATCCGATGAAAACCGCTGAGGAGTAGAGGTTTGTTACAGGGGGTCGCCCTTGGAGCCACATCCGTGCCGCCAGCCCGAAGGTATGTAGAAGCAGGGCCGCCACGATCACCGTGAGTGCGCTGCTGCGAAGGACGCCATCGCCTCGCAGCCAAAACGCGCAGAGGATCAGAAAGCCGAGTACATAGAGTCCCATCGCTTGATAGAACGGCTCGATCCTGTTGAAGAGTTCCTCGAAAGCAGCATGGCGTGAGGCATCCGGAGTTTTTCGGAAGAGAAGATCCGCCAGGCCTCGCGTCGCAGAGGCGAATCCCGAGGCATCGCCGTGTCGCCAGCAATCTCCCGCCGAGGCATAGTCCGAGACAGTCTCTGGAATACCGCCCGTTGCGACCATGCAGAGTAGGGCTTCGCCTACAGGAAGCCATGTTGTGCCCGATGGCGAAGGTGGTGGAACGGGGAGCAGAAGTGCTGTTTGGGCCATGCCGCCATAGCGCTTGGCAAAGGCAAGGAAGTCATTACAGGCTGCCTCGTCATACGGTTTCCCTTCGCGCTTGGCCACCAGTGCCGGAGCTCCAGCAGGCACGACCGAAGCGAAGTCTGCAAGTTCACCGGAGAAATCCTCTGCCCCCGCAGGGCGAAGGCTGTTCTTGAGACGCTGGTAGAGGTAGAGACCGTTGCGGAGATTGATGATCGCCGTCTGGTAGGGTGTGCGACGCGCGGATTCCACAGAGGCCGCCATCTCTCCCTGTGCGTCGATGACGCCGAGCGAGGGCTCAAGTTCCGCAAAAGAGAAGTATTTTCGTTTCTGTGTTTCCCATCCGAAGAGAGCCAGCACCTCGGGATTATTGATTGCGAAGAGAGGCCTGCTGTCAGCGAGCGGAGCATTGAAAAGAGCCTCGGCCAGCCATCGGTTCGGCGGCAGGACGCCTCCCTCAGGAAGACGTAGCGTCTGGCGTCCGTGGAGGATGATCAGCGAGGTGCGGCCCACGGTATCGAGCGGCTTGATGCGGCCCCCCTCCAGTACGGGAAGTCGGGCAAACTCGGCCAATCCCTCGATGTCGGGACGGGTGACCAGATTGAAAACGACCCAAAGCAGGGCGATTACGGGGCCGATCCAGAAAAGCAGTCGGTTCTTCATGCGGTTCGACGACGGCGGGCCAGGAA
>RFPR01000069.1 GCA_009928265.1 Pseudomonadota bacterium
ATGGCGATCGCCAGGGTCTCGTGGGCCTCGGGGCTGAGCGCGCCGAGCGACATGCCGGCCGTGGTGAAGCGGCGGCGGATCTCCTCGATCGACTCGACCTCCTCGATCGGCACCGGGCCCGAAGGAAGGGCGACGAACTCGAGCAGGTTGCGGGGGGAGTGGGGCGTGGAGGCCAGCACCGCGTCGACGTAGGCCTTGTAGTCCTCGGGCTTGTTCGTGCGGACGAAGCTGTGGAAATTCTTGATGACCGGCGGGGTGACGGCGTGAAGCTCGCCTCCGCGGCGGATGCGGTAGAAGCCGGGATCGGCGAGTTGGAGCGCGGCGGCTTCCTTGCCCTCCTCGACAGGAATGGGCGCGGAGTAGGCCATCTCGTGGCGGGCGAGGGATTCGCGGGCGATCTCCTCGAATCCAACACCTTCGATCTGGGTAGGGGTTCCGGAGAAACACTCCTCCACCAGCGCGGTGGAAACGCCGGTCGCCTCGAAGATCTGGGCGCCGCGGTAGCTGCCGATGACGGAGATGCCCATCTTGGACATGATCTTGAGGAGGCCGCTCTGGAGTGCCTTCTTGTAGTTCAGGAGGCTGGTGGCGTAGTCGGTGTCGACCGAACCCTTTTCGATCATCTCGCGGATAGTCTCGAAGGCCAGATACGGATTGATCGCACTGCAGCCGTAGCCGATGAGGCAGGCGAACTGATGAACGTCGCGGGCCTCTCCCGTCTCACAGACAATGCTGGCGCGCATGCGCTTGCCGACGCGACGGAGGTGATGATGGACGGCGCCGACGGCCAGCAGGGCAGGGATGGCTAGGTTATCAGCGTCGATACCCTTGTCGCTGAGAACCAGAATCCGCGTGCCTTCGTCAATGGCCTGTTCGGCAGCCTTGCAGAGGGCGTGGACGGCAGGGGCAAGCCCAGCCGATCCCGAAGAGGTTTTCCAAAGTGTGGAAAGGGTAGTCGCCTTGTGCTGGCCGCCGATTGCGCGGATAGTTTCAAGCTCCTCGTTGAAGAGAATCGGGGAGTCGATCGAGACCTGCGAGGCGTGCTCGGGAGTCTCGGAGAGAAGATTGCGCCTCCAGCCCAGGGTGGTGAACAGCGACATGACCAGACGTTCTCGGATCGGGTCGATCGGGGGATTGGTAACCTGGGCGAAGAGTTGGCTGAAGTAGGTGTAGAGAAGTCGCGGACGCAGTGAGAGGACCGCGAGCGGGGTGTCGTCACCCATGGAGCCAACGGCCTCGGCGCCATCCTTGATCATCGGCTTGAAGATCATGTCGAGCTCCTCACTCGTGTAGCCGAAGGAGACCTGGCGCTGGGTCAGATCGATGATGTCAAGGTCACCGGCAGGCGCCTTGAGTGCATCGGCCTTGGCGGGCGCGATGCGGACGAAATGGTCGTCCACCATCTTCCGGTAATTGTGGCGTGTGGCGATCGACTGCTTGATCTCGCGGTCACGCATTAGGATGCCGGCGGCCGTGTCGATGGCAATCATCTCGCCGGGGGCGAGGCGCCCCTTCTCCACAATCGTGTCCTGATCGAGTCCATCCACACCCATCTCGGAGCCAAGACTGAAGATCCCGTCTTCGGTGATCTGGTAGCGGGCCGGACGAAGTCCATTGCGATCCAGGCAGGCGCCGATCGTAATACCGTCGGTAAAGACCAACGCGGCAGGACCGTCCCAAGGCTCGCAAAGACAGGTGTGGTACTCGTAGAAGGCGGCGAGTTCGGGGGAAATCTCCTTGTCACCACGCCAAGCCGGCGGAACCAGCATGGTCATGGAGTGCAGGAGCGAGCGGCCCGACATCGTGAGGACCTCGAGCACGTTGTCGAGGCTGGCGGAATCCGATCCTCCCGGCTGGATGATCGGGTGCAGCAGTTCGATGTCCTCGCCCCAGAAATCGGCCTTTAGTTCGGCCTCGCGGGCCTGGGTCCAGTTGCGGTTTCCACGAACGGTATTGATCTCGCCGTTGTGCGCCATCATCCGGAAGGGATGGGCCAGCGGCCAAGTGGGGAAGGTGTTCGTGCTGTAGCGCTGGTGGTAGACGCAGATTGCGGTCTCGTAGTCGGGATCAGAAAGGTCAGGGAAGAACTTCTCGAGCGACGAAGAGACAAGCAGCCCCTTATAGACGATGAGGCGATGAGACATCGAGGGGATGTAAAAACCCTCGATCTTGTCGGCGGCAACGCGTTTCTCGATTTCATTACGGGCAAGGAAGAGTCGGCGTTCAAACTCATCGGCCGTCATCCCGTCCACCTTGCCGACAAGGACTTGCTCAATGTCGGGCAGCGTCGTGAGGGCCTTGGTGCCCAGGATCTGCTTGTTGGTGGGAACATCGCGCCAGCCGAAAAGGTAGAACCCCCTCTTTTGGAGGACCTCTTCGGTGATGGCCTTGGCACGGGCCTTGGCATACTCGTTCTCCTTGGGAAGATACATCACCCCGACACCGAGATCGGTATCGCTGTAGAGGGACTTACCCCAGCTCTCGATGATGGGACGGAAGAGTTTGTAGGGGATCTGGGTCGAAATGCCGGCCCCGTCGCCGGTGCGGGCGTCGGCGTCAAGGGCACCCCGGTGCATGAGGTTGCAGATGGAACGGAGACCAATCCTCAGGATCTCATTGGAGCGCTGCCCGCTGATTCGGGCCACCATGCCGACACCGCAGGCGTCTTTTTCGAAGGCCGGGTCATAAAGAGACGTTCCGCTCTGATGATGGGGCAAGGAATGGTTCATGGCGTTGGAGGTGGTCATGGTATGCGTCGGCAAGGACCCACCCTTTTACTTCGGAAATCCGTGAAAGGGAGAATTCTGGCGAACTGTAGAATGTCGCGGATGGCGTCCTCCCTCGCAAGCAAATGGCGTTCCAAAAGCAGGGTTTTTTGAAGATCCCAGCGGAATGATTCCGTTCCCAACCTTGAAATGTGACGCCTTCATGTTTCAAGTCTGATAGCCACCCTCCATGTCCACGCCGCATCTCGCCTCACCAGATCGCTACGAGCACCCCGATTTTTTCGCCCGATGCGGAAAGTCGGGGCTCCTGCTTCCCAGGATCTCCCTGGGCCTCTGGCATAACTTCGGGGATGTCGATGACTTTGCCGTGGCGAGATCGATCGTCCTGCGCGCCTTTGACCTTGGGGTCACCCATTTTGATCTGGCAAACAACTACGGGCCGCCGCCCGGTTCCGCCGAGTCAAACTTTGGCAAGATGCTCTCTTCGGATCTAGCCGCCTACCGTGATGAGATGATCATCTCCACAAAGGCCGGTTACACGATGTGGGCCGGCCCCTACGGGGACTGGGGATCGCGGAAGTACCTCCTTGCGTCGCTCGACCAGTCGCTCAAGCGAATGGGACTGGAGTACGTCGATATCTTCTATAGCCACCGGATGGATCCCCTCACCCCGCTTGAGGAAACCATGGGCGCGCTGACCCATGCAGTCCGCTCCGGAAAAGCCCTCTATGCAGGGGTCTCCAATTACGATCCGGAAACCACCGCGCGTGCAGCCTCGCTACTCTGCGAAGCGGGAACTCCGCTCCTCATTCACCAACCGAAATACAACATGTTCGAGCGAACCGCAGAGCACGGCCTGCTCGACGTCCTGGAATTCGAGGGCGTCGGATGCATCCCCTTCTCCCCGCTGGCCCAGGGTCTGCTCACAGGGCGGTACCTCGGGGGGATCCCCGGCGATGCCCGCGCCTCCAAGGGCCACGGTTTTCTCAAGCCCAAATGGGTCAAACCCGAATTGATCGCCCAAGTGACTCAACTCGGCGAACTGGCCGCACGTCGCGGCCAATCCATCGCCCAACTTGCCCTGGCCTGGGTGCTCCGCGACCCACGGGTGACCACCGCGCTCATCGGTGCCAGTAAAATCACCCAACTGGAGGAGTGCGTTGCGGCAGCATCAAACACCTCCTTCGACTCCTCGGAACTCGCCGAAATCGATGTGATCCTTGGCAACTCCGCCACGACTTGATCCCGACTGCACCCTCCGACGCGGACAGGAACTGGCGTCTCTTCCTCTGGTTCCGCGTCCTCTTTTCGGCGCGCTTTTATTACCCGGTTCTGGCCGTCCTGTTTCTCGATCTTGGTCTCACCGCCACCCAGTACACGCTGCTTAATGTCGCCTGGGCGGCCGCGAGCCTGCTATCCGACGTGCCCGCCGGAGTGCTTGCCGATCGGATCGGCCGAAAACCGCTATTGATTGCGGCCGGGTGCTGCATGGTTACCGAGATGGCGATTCTCTGCGTTGCCCCTCGTGACGGAGGGGTGGTTCTCTTTCTCTTCTGCCTGGCAAATCGGATCCTGAGTGGTCTCGCCGAGGGATTGGCCAGCGGGGCCGATGAGGCCATCGTCTATGACTCCTTGGCCGAGCGTGGACGCACCGGCGAATGGAACGCAGTCCTTGAGCAACTGACACGCTGGCAGTCGGTGGGATTCATGGTCGCCATGCTCGCAGGAGGGGCGGTGTATGCACCCGGCTTCGTGAACGGAGCGCTCAGCCTAGTCGGTATCCATGCCTCCTTGGATCAGGCGACCACACTACGCTTTCCAGTAGCCCTCACACTCCTAAGCGCCGTCGGGGTACTGCTGCTGGCGTTGAATTTCCGTGAACCACTACGTCGCAATCCCCATGCCGTGGAGGATGCCGAGGGGCATCATGCCTCCTCCATTACTGGCGCCTACGCCTTCGTGATCCGGGCCGGACGTTGGCTACTCGGCAGTCCGGTTGCCCTCTTTGTCGTCTGCGCGGGATTCGTCCTAGAGAGCGCCGTCCGCCTTTTCCTCACCTTCAGCAGTTCCTATTTCCGGCTGATAGGGATTCCCGAGATCGCTTTCGGTGTGCTGGGGGCGGCCATGGGAGGAATTGGGTTTTTTGTGTCACCATGGGCCCGGCGACTCGTCTCTACACGGAGCATCAACGGCGCCTTCACGATCATCGGCATGATTGTGCTGACGGGCTTGGTCGGCGTCGCCCTGCACCCCCCATACTGGGGCGTGATCTTCGGCTTCCTGCTCGGCGGGGCAATGACCCTCATCGGCTTCAGCGTCTCGACGTATCTCAACACTCTTGTCGACTCGCATCACCGAGCCACAGTTCTTTCTTTCAAGGGACTCGCCTTCAACTTTGCCTACGGAGGCATCAGCCTCCTCTTTGCGCTGGCCCTTCGGTTCGTACCGGGAGCCACGGCACAGGACCAACTGGCGAATGCCTTTGCCTTGGTTCCTTACTGGCTGGTGCTCGTCTGGATTATTCTGCTTGTCGGATTCCGCAAGCACCGGAATCTCATCACAATGGGGAGAACCTCATGATCCTTGTCTTTCACAAACCCTACGGGGTCCTCTCGCAGTTCACGCCCGACGGCTCGCCCAATCGAACGCTGGCGGATTTCGGATTTCCCAAAGGGGTCTACCCGATCGGGCGTCTGGATGCCGATTCTGAGGGGCTCCTCTTACTGAGTGATGAGACAGGGCTAAATACCCGCCTGCTCGATCCTGAGCATGGGCACTCGCGGCGATACTGGGCCCAGGTGGAAAGGGTCCCGACTGCCAAGGCGCTGGCGCAACTCTCGGGCGGCGTGACGATCCAGGATTACAAAACCCGCCCCTGCAAGGTCCGACTTCTAGATCCTCAGCCCGAAGTTCCTCCGCGCGATCCTCCGATCCGCGTTCGCAAGAGCGTTCCCGACTGCTGGATCGAGCTCGAACTCACAGAGGGAAAAAACCGTCAGGTGCGCCGCATGACCGCTTCGATAGACCATCCCACCCTCCGTTTGCTGCGTGTGCAGATCGGATCCCTCGAGTTGGGCGGACTCGCGCCGGGAGCATGGAGGGAGCTTGCCGCTGCCGAGCGGGATCTGATTTTTAAAACCTGACCTGAAAACTGCCTCAGTGATGGCAGCCGCAGCCTGATCCGCAACCCCCGCCCGAGGATGGTCGCTGAGGAGCAGGAGCAGGGGCCGATCCACCCTTGGAAACAAAGCCGAATCCACCGGTAATCACACGGCGCACAGGAACACCCGTCTGGGGATGTGTGGTGAGGGGCGCGTCCTTCATGCTCTGCTGCACCTCGAAGGTCTGCGGCTCCTCGCCCTGTTTGGAGGGAATCGTCTCGTAGAGATAGGTCGCCATGATTGTGGAAAATGGTGCGCGATACAGGGTTCGAATACGTAGTTTTTACAGAGAAGAACTCGCTATTTGACCCAAAGGTAACAAAAAGGTAACAATTGGGGCATGAAAAGACCCCGTGTTGCAGCGAAGGCGAAGGGACGTGGGCCAGTGGAGATCATCAAGGAAAAGACCGCCAGCATTCCGATTTACGATGCCGGTGGTGGCCGATTCATAGCCGCCTACTACGCCGAGGGGAAGCGAAAGCTGGTCAAGTTCAAGTCCCTGGAGGCAGCCAAGGCTGGAGCCAAGGAGATCATCCAGACCCTCACCACGGGGGTGGCCCATGTGGCCGCTTTTACCCCAAAGGAAACCGCCTCCATCAACGATGCGGTCGATATCCTCACCCCACTGGAAATCTCCCTTACCGATGCCGTCCGGCAATTTGCCGAAGCCCACAAAATCCTCGGGGGTGGCTCCATCGTTTCTGCCGCCCAGTTCTATGCGAAGCACCTCGAAGAGGAGAATCGCAGAGGTGCCCTCACCCCGATCACCTTCCCGGAACTCACGACCAAGTTCCTCGAATCGATCAAGGGAACCAAATCGAGTCGCTACATACTCGACCTCAAGTCGAAGCTCAAGAAGGCCTCTGGGGTCTTCAAGGGCCAGATCCGAGGTATCAGGGCCGATGACATCGACGAGTGGCTCTCAGGCATGAAGAAGGCCTCTGGCCGTACCAAGAACAACTACCGGATGGCCCTGCTGACCCTCTTCTCCTACGCGAGGGACAAGAAGCACCTCCCACGAGGGGAAAAGACCGAGGCAGAGTTTGCCACCCGCTACGATGACAAGGGGGGCGACATCGGGATCTACACCCCCGATCAGTTCCGCATCCTGCTGGAGAATATCGAGGAGCGGTTTATCCCCTTCATCGCTCTGGGAGGGTTTGCAGGACTCCGGACCATCGAAATCCTCAGGTTAGAGTGGAAAGACGTCTGGTTCGACAAGGGGGTCATTGAGGTTGGCAAGGACAAGGCCAAGACCGCCACCCGGCGACTGGCACCCATCGTCCCCGCTCTGGAGGCGTGGCTGAAGCCCCGAGCCAAGACCGGTCCGATCCTCCCCGGTATCCGAGACGAGTTCCACTTCACCAAGCTCTTCAAGGATGCCACCTCCAAGCTGGTCGATGCCCAGGACGAACCCTTGGTGACCCTTGTCCACAATGGCCTCCGTCACTCCTTCTGCTCCTACCGGTTGGCTGTCACCAAGTCGGCAGCTCAAGTCTCCTTGGAGGCGGGGAACTCCCCCAAGATGCTCTTCGAGAACTACCGGGAGTTGGTGACCGAGAAGGCCGCAAAGGAATACTTCGGCATCCTCCCTGAGAAGAAGGGCACCAAGGGTTCCAAAGGTAAAGCCAAGGGGGCCGGGAAGACTTCGGCGAAGCCCCCCTTCGGGAAAGTTCTCCGACGCCCAGCTAGCTCTTCGGCAAGTTCCAAGCGTATCCAGAAGCACAGACCAGCGAAATAACCGCGATATTGTGCGAGAGCTGACACCGGCCCGAAGGAGAGCAGGACAAATCATTGCGTGATCAATCCATCGGGCCCACCTCCCAGAAAAATAACTCCAAGGCTTTACTGGCTTGGACAACCTGCCATACAGCCTTGCCTTCGCGCACCAGCAGTTCTAGGAATTGCTCCACATTGTCGCGTCGCGCCTGATCCCACCTCCTCAGTTTGACGAATCCAATGAACTTCCTCATCCAGTTGCTGAGAAAATCATGCTTCCCGGCCACGACGCCACGCGCGAGCAAACCCTGCGAAAATCGGCCCCACCGCTCATCCCACTGCTTATCGGGCTTGTTGGAACCAAAGGAACCACTGCCAATCAACGGTTTATCGTTCATCCAGGAAAGCGGTGCATGTTAGTCTTTATTGCAATAGAATAACATGCCATTCTAAAACACGTTAGCAAACATATAAAGCTCTATGGCAAAACCGCGTATATTCATTAGCTCAACATATTATGACTTAAAATATGTTAGGGAAGAACTTGATCGGTTCACTAGAGAGCTTGGTTATGAACCAATACGCCATGAGGCCGGTCACATACCATATGGGTCGCAAGATGCTCCCGAGAAGTATGCATACCGCGAAGTTGAGTCATGTGATATTTTAGTCTGCATAGTTGGAGGACGCTTTGGAACGGAATCAAGAGATGGAGCGAGATCTATTACCCAAACAGAATTAAAACATGCCTTGGATAAAGGCATTCAAGTTTTCATTATGATCGATTATGCAGTGCAAACTGAATATCAGACATATCTAATCAATAAAGATAATGTGAGTACAAAGTATCGACATGCTGATGATAGGCGAGTTTTCGAGTTTATCGAGCATGTTTACAGCTTGCCTAACAACAATCCCATTTTTACATTTAGCACATCAAAGGATATATTAAGTTTTTTGAAAGAGCAGTGGGCTGGACTTTTCCAAAGGTTTCTTTCTGATAAGCGCAGAACAGAGGAAGTCCGTGTTCTTAATGAGATGAAGACCATAGCCGCAACTCTTCAGCAACTGGTCACATATCTCTCGTCTGAATCTAAGGACAAAGATGAGATTATTAAAAATATTCTATTGATAAATCATCCAGCTTTCCGTCGCTTTGCTTCGCTTACTGGAACCAACTATCGCGTATTTTTTCAGACAAGAGCTGAACTTGATACGTGGCTTGCAGCGAAAGGATATAGGCAGGTAACTTCTGATTCATTTGATGACGGTAGTCTAGCTGAATGGTATCGTAGTCAAAAAAATGAATACGTTAGAATGACCCATGAGCTATTCGACGAAGATGGTCGGCTCAAACCATTTTCGGAGGAACAGTGGGATGATAACTGGCTCACAATACATAAAACACCAGAAACACCTTCAGCTCAGCCTGACGATGATATACCATTCTGATATTAATTCAAAATAATGATGCTAACCAATCACTTGAGCGAACGCACCAGCGCAGCCGACTCTGGTTTCAGAGAGACGATTTAAGCGGCGCTCAATTCAAACTGTTAGGCAGTATTATGAAACTAAATACAGAACAACATGCAAAGCTCACGAAATTCGTGGGAGAAAAGTGGCAACCACCTTTCCAGTGTCCGTATTGTCGCATGAACAATTGGAATATCACCAAAGAGGTATTTCAGCTAACGGAGTTTTCAAGCGGAGGACTCGTCATCGGGGGGCCGGTCGTTCCGCTGGCACCAGTAACATGCAATAACTGCGGTCATACGGTGCTCCTGAACGCAATAATTGCTGGCGTCGTAGAACCAAAAATAGAGGAGACGAAGCATGATGCAAAATGACAATATCCAGTTATCGCCTAGGCAAATCACGACAGTAGCTCCACAAGACACAACAGAAATTCAGCTTAGACTTATCGACTGGAGACGAATTTATCGGAAAGTAAAAAGCATTTCACCAGGAGTATCTGGGCGAGAGCTTTTTGCAGGAGTGTTGTGGGGGATCACAGGCTCTGCGCTCTTGTCGTTACTTCCTCTCTATCAGGCCACGCAGTCTACAGAACCATGGGTGAAGCCCACTTTCTGGCTAGTTTCTGCAGCATCCCTCATTGTAGGCATCGTTGTTTGGATAGGCTCTAAGGATTACACTAAAGATGTAAAAGTGGTTCGTGATGAGATCGTGGTAGACATGAAAGAAATTCATTCCCTTTATTTCCCGGGAGAGGACTTGAATTAGCATGAGACAAATGCCTCACAGGGTGCTGCTTCCATTGCCTAGAAGATCGCTATCAAGCAGCCTATAGCTGGCACCATTTCCGCTCATCTCAAAATCTCCGCACGGGTAGCCCTGCGAGTGGCCCCCAGGGCCTCCAGCAATTCGTTCTTACGGAAGAGCCGGTGCTTGCCGAGTTTGTAGCTCGGAAGGAGCCCCATCTGGACATACTGCTGCATCGATCGCTCGGGGATACCGAGCCACTGAGCAGCGGCCTTGGTATTGATGAATTCCGACTTGGGATGAGCCCCCGGAGGATCCCCCTTTGGCTGAATGACTGAGCTCAGCAGACGCAGTGCTTCGCTCATGTTCTGGGGCCTCCTCCGACCCTCCCCGAGGTTGTGCTCCAAGCTCATCGTTCACCTGGAAGTTGGTAGCCCGTGGAGCGAAGGAATCGCTGGGCTTTCTTGAGGATGAATTCCTCATGCAGCTCGGCTCGAAGCGTCGGTCGGATCATCTCCCGGAGATAGCCGAGGATCTCGGCCTGCTCCGGCTTCTCCAACCAAGTTTTCACCTTGGTCAGATCATCAGTTTTGCTGGGTGCTTTTGGTGGCATAGCCACCAAATAAAACAGATCTACAGAGGCATGGTGCTCCCGATCGGGAGCA
>RFPR01000070.1 GCA_009928265.1 Pseudomonadota bacterium
AAGGACCGGGTCGTCGAGCTCACGCTCGACGGTCGCGATGCTCCGCTGGTCCTTGCGTACGCTCACCGCAAGGGAAGCTTGCCGCTAGCCCGCCTGCAGTTCCAGGGATGGCCGGCGATCCTGTTTTCGGGTTTCCCCGATGTTTCTATCGGAACGTTCGGGGGGAAAGTTCGCCAGGTTGACCAAGCCAGCGGTCCCGCCGGTGATTTTCGCATCCTGATCGAGCCCGATCATCATGTTCCCGGAGATGCGTGGCCGGATTCCAAGTTCCTCCGACAGGGGAATCAGGTGGTGGGTTGGGTCTTCCTGAATCGCGTGCCGCTCGGTTACGAAATCTGGCGCCGACTGAACGGTTTTCCGCCGGTTCTTCCTCCGACTGCCAAGGAAAGCAAGCAGACCAAGGATAAAAAACAGTCTGCGCCAGCTGGAAAAGAAGAAGAGGACAAATTGAAAGCTCCGAAGGTGAAGGTCAGCTGAAGCGCCTCTTGCCTCTCAGGCAGAGGCGGCCGAGACAGCTCTCAGATCCAGGGTGCTGCGTTCCTTTGGGATAGTGGAACTGACCGACAAAGTTTTTTTTCCACCCTGTACCTTAATGAGGCGACGGCATTCCCCTTCGGTCTGCTCGGGATGTGGCAGATAGTGCCAGACACCAAGGTTTTTACCCTCATGATTTGCAAAGACGATTTCCAACGGGGTGTGGGGTGCAACTTGAGGGTGAAGGCAAGTCGGTAGAAAAATTGTGCGGAAGCGCACGCCGCCCACCCAACCTCCGTGCGGGTGCGCTCGCAGGGAAAGCGGATGTCCGTTGATCTGGATGATGGAAGGCTCGTTCATGCCGGTGACATGGATCTGTAGCCTCTCGGTGGATGAATCAACGCAGCGTACGACGCCACCCGAAGGAGTCGGTTGCTCTCCAAGCAGGGGCCACGGTTCCGCGGCACGCCTTAGGGAGAAACGCCCATTCCCGACATCTGATTCGCCAAGGAATGGGAAACGGAAATGCCAATGCGCATCGAACCAAGCAGGATCAAATGCAAAGCCATGGCCCGAGAGGAAGGCGAGCACCTCCCGAAAATCCTTTTCAAGGAAAGCCGGTAGTAGGAATCGGTCGTGGAGATCGGCTCCCCAGTCCGAGAGTGGTTGGCGGTAAGGGGACGAAGAGAAAACGGCTGCCAAGGAGCGCCAGAGGGCATGGATGGTGAGAAAAGTCGCAGGATCGGGACTCATCTCGATCGATCGGAATTCCACGAGTCCCAGTCGGCCGTTGGGCATGAAGGGATTGAAGAATTTATCGATGCTGACTTCGGCCTTGTGCGTGTTTCCATGGAAATCGAGCAGTAGGTTCCGGAGGATGGCATCGATCATCGCGGGATCCGCCGGGGATTCCATCGACTCAATCCAACTCAGGGCGACCTCCAATTCGCCGGGGATCTCAAAAAAACTCTCGTCCACGCGAGGGGCCTGGGAAGAGGGGCCTGTGAAGCGTCCGCTGAAAAGATAGGAGAGCGAGGGATGATTCTGAATGAAGCGCAGGAAGCTCGGTAGGAGACACGGCTTGAGCAGGAAAGGATTATCCTCAAGGGAGTTACCACCCAGCACCAGATGACCACCACCTCCGGTCGGGACCCTTTCCCCCGAGGGAGGGGTTCGAGTCGCCCTGAGGCCGACCCGTTCCGCAGCCGCGTAGAGAGCGGTGACGGATGATTCCAGCTCCTCCCATGATCCGGCAGGAGGCAGATTGACCTCGATCACTCCGGGATCGGGAATCACCGATAGACTCTCCCATCCCTCCTCGTCTAGTGGGGGATAGCCCTCGATTGCGATCGGGGCGGAGGAGAGCGATATGGCCGTGCGTTCGATGGCCCCGAGCAAGTCCGCGAAGCTTGCCGCGTCAGGCAGGGGTGGAATGAAGAGAAGCAGGGCCCCGTCTCGGATCTCGGCGGTGATGGCGGTGCGCAGGGAGTCATCCGGAAGTTGTGAGAGTGGCAAGCGCAGTCCGAGCGAGCTGCTACCGGGCAGGAGACGCAGCTCCCCCTCAGGAAAGGACCAGTGCCCCGTGATCCAGCGTCCTTTTTCATGGGTGATAGGGAGGACCCAGCCGGAAGCCTTGTGCAGGGAGTGCCAGCGCTCTCGGTCTGCAGCGCTCCAACGAGGCTGGACAAAGCCCCTTTTTTTCCGCGAGTACCGTGGGATCGGTGCCTGGATCCCGCTGGCGGCTGCATGTCGCATCGCGGCCTCCACATCCTCGTAGGCAGGATGGAGATTGGAGGGGAGATGAAGTTCCGAGGAGAGGGTTGCCAGGAACTTGCGCGGGGTGACGGGTGATCCTGAGGCAGGATTTCCGCGGAGTAGCAGGGTGCTATCCTTCCAGAGCGGTCGATGAGCTCCGCTTCGCAACAGGGTGAGCTTCCATCGTGGAATCGGCTCGCCGGGATAATGTTTGCCGTTTGAGCGCAGGATGAAAGCTCCCGGCATCAGCGTCTTTGCGAGTTCGCGGCAAAGACGCCATGAGTACGTGAGCTTTTCGTCACCCAGCGCCTCGAGATTCCACTCCGGAGAGGAGGTGTTCTCAGGTACAAAGGTGGGCTCACCTCCCTGAGTGAGCGTCAGTCCTGATTTCGAGAGGAGCTCGTCGGCTTTTCTCCCCTCGCTGCGCAATCCAAGAAGGATTTCCTGTTCTCGAGGAAGGATCATGCCGCTTCCTCTTCGCCGGGAATGAGTTCCCGGGCACGGATCACAACGTCATGCGCCTCAAGAAGATCGCCCTCGCCACAGTAGGATCCCTCGACAGGCGGGATATCTCCCGCCGTCGGCGAGGTGGCCACGGCCACATGATGGGCGTCTGCCAGGATCCCATTGGTCGGATCAAAGCCCCGCCATCCTGCTCCGGGAAGATAGACCTCACACCAGGCATGGGTGTGATTTTCCTCGAGAGTTCCGGGCGACGAACAAAGATATCCCCCGACGTAGCGGGCGGCGAGACCCGCCGAGCGGGCCGACTCGATGAAAAGATGGGCAAAGTCACGACAGGTACCCTCCCTCCGGGTGATCGTCTCCTCGGCCGATTGCACGCCCGGTTCGTGTCGGAGCGAATAGCGGAAGAGTGCCGGGATGGCTCTGTTGAAGGCGGTGAGGAAATCAAGCGTCGAGTCCTTGGCGCTGATGCCTCTCAGAAAAGGTTCCAGAAGCATCATGACTTCCTTAGCTGAACCGGGATCGCTCGGTTGCAGGAAGGGGGCGAGGAACTGCCGCTCGCGGTCGTCATAAGAGAGCGGGAGACGGATGGCGCGTCCCTCGATCAGGAAATCAAAAGGATTGGTGATCCGCTGTTCCAGAAGCAGGCTGCTTTCGATCCGCAGGAGATCGCTTTCACCCGGGAAGGTGGCCATGCCAAGAACGTTCCCCTCGGCATCGAGGCTCCAGCGCAGGGAATGATCCACTGGATGGATGCGGAGTTCCGAGCGTAGGATCCGCAGACCGGGAACTCCGCGCGGATGGAATCGCAGGAGGTGGGGTGTCAGTCCCACGGTCCGGCGGTATCGATACTCCGTGGTGTGGTCGATCTGCAGTAGCATGGTTGAGTAGGACGAAGCAAACGGGATGCCAAGAAACGGCATGCCCAGCCCGGATTCCTTCCTTTTAGAGGGAAGAGTCCCAAGGGTAGAATGCCCTCCATGGAAACGATCCTTGTCACTGGCGGCGCGGGCTACATCGGAAGCATTTGCGTCGAGGAACTTCTCAATGCCGGCTACGGCGTCGCGGTATTCGACAACCTGAGCGAGGGGCACCGCCTCGCCATCGACACACGGGCCACCTTCTTTCAGGGCGATCTTGCCGACATCGAGTCCATCAAGCTGGCCCTGCGCGAGTCGAAGGCTTCCGCCGTGATGCATTTCGCGGCCAATGCCCTGGTGGGAGAATCGATGACCAATCCCGGCAAGTATTTCCGGAATAACGTCGCCAACGGGGTCAACTTGCTCGAGGCCATGGTGGCCGAGGGTGTGAAGCGCTTTGTCTTTTCCTCAACCTGCGCGACCTTCGGGATCCCGGAGTCGATGCCGATCGACGAGACTCTCCCGCAAAGGCCCATCAATCCCTACGGCGAGTCCAAGCTGATGTTCGAGAAAGTGCTCCGCTGGTACGGTGAGCTCCACGGCATCACCTTCGTGGCGCTTCGTTATTTCAATGCCGCAGGTGCCACCATTCAGTTCGGCGAGGATCACCGGATCGAGACCCATCTTATCCCCAACGTGCTCAAGGTGGCGCTTGGCCAGAAGGAGTCCGTCGACATCTATGGGACGGACTATCCCACGCCGGACGGCACCTGCATCCGCGACTACATCCACATCGTGGATCTGGCGCAGGCCCACCTGCTTGCTCTGAATGCCAAGGAAAGTGCCTTCTACAACCTCGGCACCGGCGGTGGCACCTCCGTGAAGGAGATCATCGACTGCTGCCGCGCCGTCACCGGCAAGGAGATCAAGGCTGTCGAAAAAGAGCGCCGTGCTGGTGATCCGCCACGCCTGATTGCGGGATCTGACAAGGTCCGCAAGGCCCTCGGATGGCAGCCGAAGTACCAGGACATCCGCACAATTATTGAAAGCGCTTGGGCCTGGCACGTGAAGCACCCCAATGGCTATGGGGATTAGCACTCCAGAAGCCATGGTGATCAGGACACAAGGCTGAGGATTTCTCCATGGAACTGATCGAGACCCACGCCCATCTCGATTATCCCGATTTTGAGGCGGATTTTGAGGGGGTGATCAGCCGGGCCACGGAGGCCGGTGTCACCCGGATCATCTCGATCGGCACGGGCATGGAGAGCAGCAGGCGTGCCGTGGCTCTCGCCGAGCGTTTTCCGCATGTCCATGCCGTGGTCGGTATCCATCCGACCAATGTCGAGGAGGAGGGGCTTGATTTTCTCCCTTCCCTGACCGAGTTGGCGCGGCATCCGAAAGTTGTCGCCATCGGGGAGACAGGCATCGACCACCATCATCTTCCCGAAGGGATGGAAGGAACAGAGCTTGCCTCATGGAAAACCCGTCAGGCCGAAGCCTTCCGTATCCAGCTCGATCTGGCCGTGGCACTCGGACTGAATGTCGTGATCCATCAGCGCGATGCGTGGGAGCCGACTCTGGAAGTACTCCGTCCTTACACGGGCAACGTGCGTGGGGTCTATCATTGCTTCGGCGGGACACCGGAGCAGGCTGCGGAAGTGGCGGCGCTCGGCCATCTCGTTTCCTTCACCGGCATCATTACCTTCAAGAACGCCGAGCAGGTGCGCGCCACGGCTGCAGCGGTCCCTGCCGACGGATATATGGTGGAGACCGACTGCCCCTATCTGGCTCCCGTGCCACATCGGGGCAAAAGAGCGGAACCCGCCCACACACGACTCGTAGCGGAGAAAGTTGCCGAGGTGCGTGGCATTTCGCTGGAGGAGGTGGCTGCGGCCACGACGGCGACGGCAGAATCCTTTTTCCGCTTCTCACACTGACTCCATGAAAGGATCGGCTCTATTTCTGGATCGAGCGGGCCATCCGTCCCCTCCCTGGCTAGAGAAACTCTGGATCGTGTTGGTCTTTGCCCTATTGGCGCTCCTGTGCAGTTTCACACTCGGAGGTTCTGCAGTCTTTACCGCCGGGGGATGGGAGTCGGTCTGGAAATTCCGTGAGGTGTTTTGGAAAGGATGGGTGCTGACGATCGTCATCTCGACGCTCTCACTGGTCCTGAGCGTTCTGATCGGATCCTTGGCGGCCCTACTCAGGCGGTCTCCCGTCCTGCCGCTTCGGTCGGCTTCCGTACTCTATGTGGAACTGATCCGGGGAACCCCGCTTCTCACCCAGATCCTGTTTCTCTACTACGCTGTTGCGGCATCGGTCGGCCTGCAGTATCGCTTGGTCGCGGGAGTGCTGATCCTTTCGCTCTTCAGCGGGGCTTATCTCTCGGAAATGATCCGGGCAGGAATCGAAGGTGTACCTGCCGCCCAATGGGAGTCGGCCCGTGCCATCGGGTTGACTCCCTGGCAGTGCTACCGCTTCGTCATCCTCCCGCAGGCGTTGCGTCAGATCCTCCCGCCGCTCGCTGGGCAATTCGCCTCGCTAATCAAGGATTCCTCGCTCCTCTCGATCATCGGCATCGGAGAATTCACGCTCGCAGCCCAGCAGGTCAATTCCGCCACGTATCGGACGCTCGAGAGTTATCTCCCGCTGGCGCTCGGTTATCTGGCCCTTACCCTGCCTGTCTCCATCCTTGCCAAGGCGCTGGAGCGCCGCCTTCGCCATGAAGCTTGAACTCCGCAGTGTTAGCAAAAGCTTTTTTTCGGGGGGCAGACCGCAGAAGGCCCTCATGGATGTGAGCTTTGATACGGATTTTCCCCACGTACTGGCATTGATCGGCCCCAGCGGTGGAGGGAAATCAACGCTCCTGCGAATCCTTGCAGGACTGACGTCACCAGATTCGGGGGAAGTGATGATCGACGGGGCTTTTTTGCCTAAAGCCGAAAGGGAACTCCGTGCCTACAGGAGTCGACTTGGCGTGGTCTTCCAGGCCTACAACCTCTTTCCCCACATGACCGCTCTGGCGAACGTGATGCTTCCACTTGTGCAGGTGCACGGAATCCCGGAGGCGGAAGCAAGGGGGCGGGCTCTTCAGATCATGGAGCGACTTGGTCTCGCGGATCATGCCGACAAGCATCCGCTGCAACTCTCCGGAGGTCAGTCCCAACGCGTGGCGATCGCCCGGGCGCTGGCGCCCAAGCCGGAGCTTCTCCTCTTTGATGAGCCGACCTCAGCACTTGATCCCGAGATGACGGCCGAGGTGCTGAAGCTGATCGCGGAGCTGAAGGAGAGTCATACCCCGATGATCCTGGTGACCCATGAGATCGGCTTTGCCCGAAAAATTGCCGACCGCATCGCTTTTCTAGCAGAGGGGCGGGTGCTGGAGGAGGGAGTTGCCGCTGAGTTTTTTGCCGACCCTCGCTCAGAAGAGGCTCGGCGCTTTCTGGCCAAGGTGCTCGCGTATTGATTCTCCGCGATTTCTCTGCGGAAGAACCTCTCCAAAAAGCGAAAGGCCCCGGAGTTTCCTCCGGGGCCTTCGTGTCAGTTAACCACTAAAGGTCTTAGAAGGCGTACCCCATGCTCGCACCGCAGTAGAACTTGCTGATCGGAGTCTGGGTCAGCGTGACCGAGTTCATGAGGTCGGGTTGGTAGGTGTATGCGGCATACGCGGTGAATGAAAGGGCGCTGGTGATCTTCCAGGTCACAGGAGCGACGAGTTGCCAGTTGTTAAATCCGTACACCTTCTTCCCGGCCGTATTGATGTTGTAGCCGAAGGAGACGTTGTACTGGGTGACTGGGTTGAAGCTCACGATGTCCTTGTAAAGGGGAACCGCCGCGGAGAGTGCGGGGGTGAGGAAGCTCGAACCCGCGTTGATACTGGCGTAGTTGTAGGGAGCAGCCTGTCCGAGCTCGTAGTAATAGGTGACTGAGGGAGTCCATGCCACGGCACCGGTCTTGACGGTGTAGTTAGCCGTCACGTTGATCTCGTGCTGGATCCCCGTGCCTCCTGGCTTGTAGGTGGTTCCAGGTGCTGGGAATCCGTAGTTGAAGTAGTTGTACATAGTGTAGCCGCAACCGAGTCCGAAGTTCCCGAAGGTGTGCAGGTAGTTGATTGGGATATCCAGCTCGGTGTAGGGCTTGCTGTTGTAGGAGCGCGGGTAGTTATTCTGGGCAACGGCCACGCAGAACCAAAGCGGCATGGTTAGGGTGTCGTTGGCCGTGATGTGCCAGGCCGGTGCCAGCGTGAAGTCGAACATTCCGGTGTTCGGGATCCAGTCGATACCGCGGAAGTTGTACATACTGTCGTAGGCTGCGGTGACTGTGCCGGTGAAGGCGGGGGTCGGAGCCTCGACGGGGATGGGTTGCTTGGCGTTCTTGCCAGAGGCGACGGAATTGGTGTCCGCCTTGAGGGTGGTCCCGGCGGCCGCCATGAGGGCGATCGCGGAGACGCAGGAGATGATTTTCATGGTTGGGTTATTGTTTGTTTGGGTTGAGGAGTTGACTGCAACTCCATGAGGTTGAAAAAGCAAAGGCCGTGCCAAGTCGGGAAAGTTCTTTTTTACAGAGTAAAATGGCTGACCGGGAATCAGTTTTGACGAAATGACCCTGACGGCTCACAGGAAAAGGACAAAAATCAACACCCTGTCGGGAATAGAGTAGCTCAGCATCTGGGTGGGCTCTGGGGAGAGGCTGGGTAGATCCCGCTCTTGCGGGACCCCAAGGGCGAGCCGAGCGAGTCAAACGGATGAAAACATGCCCTTCTATCAACTAAAGTTGATGGAGCCGGCAGACGGATTATCCCAGCCTATGGCTGGGCTCTGGAGTGAGGCTTCGCCGTGAAAAAATGCCGCTGATTGCGGCATGCCAGTCGAACTGAAGTTCTCATCCGCACCTTTCCACCAACTAAAGTTGATGGAGCCGGCAGTCGGATTCGAACCGACGACCGCCTGATTACAAATCAGGTGCTCTACCAGCTGAGCTATACCGGCGACTCAGCGGAGAAGTTGTCATGAAGCTTACTTCCCGACAAGCAGGATCGAATTTGATTCAACGTTCCGGGGGCAGGATGAGTCCAATAAGATGAAGCAACCCGCTTCCCTCCCCCATGAAAAAGACAATAACCCTCGAAAGGGATTGGCTGCTAGTTGGTAGCCGATCCATCACCACCAGCGCAATCCATTCGCCACCGGAGCCTATTTCCGGACCGGTCGAACCGAATCGTGCTCCAGAGAGCCTTCTCCGTGATTATGGAGACGAAAACGCCTGGTCACAACGCATCGAGGCCGAAGCCTGGATCCATGACCTGCTAGCCGATACCCCGGACGACCATGAGGAATAAGCCTTTTGATTACTCCGCAAAAGTTGAGCGCGCGCCTCCTCTGGCCGAAGATGTAACAAAATGAGTACTACCTCCCACAAATCGAACACACGGATCCAAAGTGAAGCCGCCATGAAAAACCGGGTTCACACCTCGAGGCAGAACCGTGACCTAACCGCGGACGGTCTCGACAAGCATCATCATGAAGCCAAGACCCTCAAGGTCCTGGCCAAGGTGACCAGCACAAAAAATGCCAGCATGGCTAAGCGGGCCAAGTTAGCCTGAACGATACCTAGTCGATCAGGATGACGGTCAGTCGCTTGGGGCCGTGAGCACCCAAAACCAGGATCCGTTCGATGTCGCCGGTCCGTGAGGGACCTGTAATAAAGCCCATGAAGGAGGGGAAGACCTTTCCGTATTTCTGCTGCACATGCTGGAAGGCAGCCGTGAGGTCCGGGACCATCTGTGACGTGCGGGCGATCACCACATGATGGGGAGGCAGGACCGAGAGGGCGCGGCCTCCCGAGCTCTGCACCGAGACCATGATGCCGCCGGTCTGGGCGACAAGCACCTCGCAGCCGGTAACACCCGCATCACATGACTCGAGATCGTCCAGTGCATAGCCGTTCTCCGTCCGGATCACCGGAAGGGGAAAACCTTCCAACAGGAGATCGGTGTCATGGTGGGAATGGGTGGCAACCTGCTTCCATCCGCTCTCGGAGGAGAGCTTCACCAAGACCTCGCGTGCGGCCTGAGTCGTCGGCACGCGGAGAAATTCGGTCGTGAGTCCCGCTGAGATCCTTGCAAAGAGATCGATCTGCTCCGGCAGGGTGGCGCCGACCTTCGGGAGCCATTCGCGCTGGGCATGTCCGTTATTCTCGGCCGATGCCTCGCTCTGGGAATGCGAGGTGTGGGGATGAGGCGCAGGATTGTCCCGCAGGGCCTCGCGGATCCGGTTCAGGATGATGGAGCGTCCCCCGTTCATCGCTTTCCTCCGCGTTGCTTCTTCCACTGCTCCTGGAAGGATTTCGGTGCAAGCTTCGGGAATCTGCGGGTTCCCGTCCAGGGGCGGAGGGGGTCGAGAATGGTTCCGTCGACGAGTTTGTGGAACGGTTGGAAGATCCGACCAAGGATCACCGCCATCCGGTACAGGGCGGGGCGGCCCATAAGGAAAGAGAAACCGCCGAAGGCGATCTTCTCCTCGGGAGCGGGTGAGGCCTTGGCCCCGTTGCGACGGTTCTGCAGGAGATGGTGGTGGAGATCGATCTTCACCGGGCAGGCCTCGGTGCAGGCGCCGCAGAGTGAGGAGGCGGCGGACAGGTGCTTCCAGTCCTTGAGGCCGCGCAGATGCGGCGTGATGACCGATCCGATCGGACCACCGTAGGTGGTGCCGTAGCTGTAGCCACCCACGTTCTTAAAGATTGGGCAGACATTCAGGCAGGCGCCGCAGCGGATGCAGCCCAAGGCATCACGTTGCTCGGCATCGGCCAGCAGTTC
>RFPR01000008.1 GCA_009928265.1 Pseudomonadota bacterium
GAGCTCCGCACCCGCCTCGCCGGTGCCGGTGCCGCGATGACCGTCGTCAAGAATACCTTCCTCCGCCGCTCCATCAAAGAGGCCGGACTCCCCGAGCTCGATGACCACCTCAACGGGCAGACTGCATACGTGACAGGAGACAAGGACATTTGCTCCGCCGCGAAGATCCTTAAGACCTTCTCTTCCGAGTTTGAGAAGCCTAAGATCCGTGCGGGCGTCCTAGATAATGCCGTCCTGGATACTCCTCAGGTCATTGCGCTGGCAGACCTTCCCTCCAAGGAAGTTCTTCAGTCACAGTTGCTCGGTATGCTGCTCCAGCCAGCCACCAAACTGGTCCGCACTCTCAACGAGCCCGCCGCCAGCCTCGCCCGTGTCCTGCAGGCCAAGGTCAAAGCCGCAGGCGAGTAATCCGAGGGATCCTTTCCTCGAACCCAACCACCACCTTAACCGAACAAATTTCTCCCGGCGTACGAAGCCACGACGGGTGAAGGAACAACAACACGGCAACAAGTCGGGCCGGCGGCTGCCGGTCTCAAATGTCCTGAGGCTTCGGGACGCGACATTGCCAAACTCCAAACACCAACATGTCAGACATCAACACCCTCGTTGACCAGCTGGGCAACCTCACCGTTCTCCAGATCGCCGACCTCGTCAAAGCCCTCGAAGAGAAGTGGGGCGTGAGCGCCGCCGCTCCCGTCGCAGTCGCCGCCGCCGGTGGTGCAGCTGCCGGAGCCCCTGCCGCCGCCGCGGAGGAGAAGACCTCTTTCGACGTCATCCTTAAGGAGGCTGGATCCAACAAGATCGGCGTCATCAAGGAAGTCCGCGCCGCCGTCCCCGGACTCGGCCTGGCCGAGGCCAAGGCCCTCGTCGAGAGCGCTCCCAAGCCCATCAAGGAAGGCGCTACCAAGGAAGAGGCCGAGGAGATCAAGAAGAAGATCGAGGCCGCTGGAGCCAAGGTCGAGATCAAGTAATATCCTTAAGCGAATCACAGCCGGTCACCGTGGCCAGCGGGTAATATCCCGTGTTGACACGGTGGCCGGTTTCGCTTACTTGTTTCTGTTCCACACGTCCTGTACCCTGCACCACGGATCCCTGACATCCTGCTATTTGGTAACTGAGGCCGCCCGCGCAATGAACGCGACAGGCGGCTCTTTTGCCTTCCGAATTTCCCCCTACCGAATCTCCGTTTCCCCCCGGAATTCACAAATCGGATTTCTTCGATCGGGCCACAGCCTGATCTGAGCAGTCCCCGCCCCGGCAACGGGGTAAACCCAACCGCGCCAAACCGAAACACGCACCATGTCTGAACGTATCTCCTTCGGAAAACTGCACGAGGCCATCCAGCCCCCGAACCTCATTGAACTGCAGATCAGGTCTTACGAGGAATTCTTCCAGACGGGTGTCGAGCCCTCGAAGCGCAAGAATGTCGGTCTTCAGGCCGTCTTCCGCGAATTTTTCCCCATCTACGGCTTCGAGGAGAAGTCGAATCTCGACTTTGTGAGCTACACGCTGGAGGAGCCCAAGATCTCCCCGGTCGAGTGCCAGATTGACGGTCAGACCTATAGCGCACCCCTTTACGTCACCTTCCGCTACAAGGACGAGAAGTCCACCAAGGAAGAAAAAGTCTACATGGGCGAAATCCCGCTCATGACCAATGCAGGCACCTTCATCGTGAACGGTGCCGAGCGCGTTGTCGTCAGCCAGCTTCACCGCTCTCCCGGCATCTGCTTCGAATCCGACGTTCACCTCAACGGCAAGCTCCTCCACGGCTTCCGTATTATTCCCGACCGAGGATCCTGGACCGAGGTTCAGTTCGACACGAACGACCTGCTCTACGTCTACCTCGATCGCCGCAAGCGCCGTCGTAAGTTCCTCGCCACCACTTTCCTCCGTGCGCTGGGCTACCCTACCGACGAGGAGATTGCCGCCCTCTTCTATAAGATCGAGACACTCAAGCTGAGCGACAAGCTCGACGAGGAGGAGATCGGCACCAAGGTGCTGCTGGCCGACGTCCGCGAGGGTGATGCTATCATCGCCCGTGCCTACGAACCCCTTACTCCCGCCGTCGTTCGCGATCTCGTCCGCGCCGGCCACGCTTCCGTCAAGGTGATCGACACCAAGGAGGACGACACCGTCGTCAAGTCCCTCAAGCGCGATCCCGCCCGCAACGAGGAAGAGGCTCTCAAGGATATCTACCGTAAGCTCCGCCCTGGCGATCCCCCGACCGTCCAGAACGCCCGCGGTATGCTCAAGCGCCTCTTCTTTGACGCCAAGCGCTACGACCTGGGCCGCGTTGGACGCCACAAGATCCAGCAGAAGCTCGGCCTCGACCAGAAGATCGACGACCGCATTCTCCGTAAGGAGGACATCGTCGAGTCGATGCGCTATCTCCTCAAGCTCCGCAAGGGCGAGGGAATGCTCGATGACATCGATCACCTCGGCAGCCGCCGTGTTCGTACCGTCGGCGAGCTTCTCGCCAATCAGTGTCGCGTCGGTCTCTCCCGCACGGAGCGCCTCGTCCGCGAGCGCATGGCTCTCTACGACCCTTCCGTTGATCACATCACCCCGCAGAAGCTCATCAATCCCAAGTCGCTGAGCGCTGTGGTCCGTGATTTCTTCGGCCGTTCGCAGCTGAGTCAGTTCATGGATCAGACGAACCCGCTCTCCGAGCTCACCCACAAGCGCCGTCTTTCGGCCCTTGGGCCAGGGGGACTCTCCCGTGAGCGTGCCGGCTTCGAAGTCCGAGACGTGCATCCTTCGCACTATGGCCGTATCTGCCCGATCGAGACACCTGAAGGTCCCAACATCGGTCTCATCAGCTCCCTCTCGACCTACGCCCGTGTCAACGACTTCGGGTTCATCGAGACTCCGTACCGCAAGGTCATCAACGGCCGTGTCACCGACGAGATCGAGTATCTCACCGGAGACCGTGACGAGAACTTCTACGTGGCTCAGGCCAACTCACCTGTCGACAGCAAGGGTAAGTTCCTCGGCGAGACCGTCTCCTCGCGTTTCCGCGGTGATTTCGTCGAGATCGAGCCTGAGAAGGTCCAGTACATGGACGTCTCACCGAAGCAGCTCGTCTCCGTGGCCGCAGGCCTCATCCCCTTCCTTGAGCATGACGACGCCAACCGCGCGCTCATGGGCTCGAACATGCAGCGCCAGGGCGTTCCTCTTCTCGTCTCCGAGTCGCCGATCATCGGCACCGGGCTCGAGGGCCGAGTCGCCCGCGATTCCCGCGCGGTGATCGTGTCTGAATCGAACGGCAAGATCGCTTCCGTCGATTCCCAGCGCATCATCGTCACTAAGGACGGCGAGCTCCCCGAAGGTAAGAAGAAGATCAAGAACGATCCCGAGGGGGGTGTTTACGTCTACGAGCTACGCAAGTTCATGCGCTCCAACAGCAGCACCTGCATCAACCAGCGCCCCATCGTCAAGAAGGGGCAACCGGTGAAGAAGGGCGACGTGCTCGCGGACGGACCGAACACTGAGAACGGCGAACTCGCGCTTGGCCGCAACATGCTCGTCGCGTTCATGCCGTGGAACGGCTACAACTTCGAGGACGCCATCCTGATCTCCGAGCGCGTGGTCAAGGAGGATATCTACACTTCCATCCACATCGACGAGTTCGAGATCGGAGCCCGCGACACCAAGCTTGGCCCCGAGGAAATCACCCGTGACATCCCCAATGTCAGCGAGGAGGCCCTTCAGAACCTCGGTCCAGACGGTGTCATCCGTATCGGTGCGGAGGTGAAGCCCGGCGACATTCTCGTTGGAAAGATCACCCCGAAGAGCGAGACCGAACTCGCCCCCGAAGAGCGCCTTCTGCGCGCCATCTTCGGCGAGAAGGCCGCCGACGTGAAGGACACCTCCCTCACCGTCCCCTCCGGCACCTACGGTATCGTCATGGACGTGCGCGTCTCCTCCAAGGAGAAGGCTGCCAAGATCAAGATGACGCCCTCCGAAAGCAAGCGTCAGCAGAAGATGATCCAGGACGATCACAAGAAGCGCAAGGAGGAGCTCTACGAGCAGCTCACCGAGGGCCTTGCCAACGTCCTGCTCGGCGAGAAGATTCCGCTCGACGTTGTCAACGGCGAGAGCGGTGAGATCATTATTCCCGCCAACCGCAAGATCACCAAGATGCTCCTGCGCAAGCTTGCCGGCGTCTACAATGTGGTCGAGATCGATCCGAGCCCGATCCGCAACAAGATCCGCGAGATCATCGGCCAGTTCGAGCATCGCTTCGCCGACCTCGAGAACGAGAAGGAGGAGAATCTCGGCCGCGTCGAGAGCGGCGATGACGTCGATCCCGGCATCATCAAGCAGGTCAAAGTCTTCATCGCCAGCAAGCGCAAGCTCTCCGTCGGTGACAAGATGGCCGGACGCCACGGTAACAAGGGTGTCGTCGCCAAGATCGTCCCCGAGGAAGACATGCCCTACCTCTCCGACGGTACTCCCGTTGACATCGTGCTCAACCCCCTCGGGGTGCCTAGCCGCATGAACGTGGGTCAGGTTCTTGAGACCCACCTCGGCGTCGCCGCCAAGGCACTCGGTTTCAAAGTCGCGACCCCCGTCTTCGACGGTATCCCCGAGACCCGCATCCGCGAGTACCTCAAGGAAGCCGGCCAGAAGGAAGGCTTTTCCTGGATCCAGGAAAATGGCAAATCGCAACTCTTCGACGGCCGTACCGGCGAGGCGTTCGATCAGGAAGTCGTCGTTGGCATCATCTACATGCTTAAACTCGGCCACCTCGTTGCCGACAAGATCCACGCCCGTGCCGTTGGTCCCTACTCCCTCGTCACCCAGCAACCGCTCGGTGGAAAGGCTCAGTATGGTGGACAGCGCTTCGGAGAGATGGAAGTTTGGGCGCTGGAAGCTTACGGCGCCGCCTACACGCTGCAGGAACTGCTCACCGTCAAGTCCGACGATGTTCAAGGCCGCACGCGCATCTACGAGAGCATCGTTAAGGGAGACAACTCCTTGGAGGCCGGTATCCCCGAGTCCTTCAACGTGCTTATCAAGGAAATGCAGGGCCTCGGCCTCGACGTCCGCGTTGGGGGCAAGGACGAACCCCGTTCCTTCATCGATTCCGCCGCTATCTGATCCACTAGTCCTTTAACTTCCAAGCATTCTAAGAGCCATGAGCGACACCGCACTTGCCGCAGCACCCGACATCCTTGCCGATCCCTCGAAGGTTTCCTTCGATGAGGTCGGGATTACCGTCGCCAACCCCGAGACCATCCGAAGCTGGAGCAAGGGGGAGGTCAAGAACCCGGAGACCATCAACTACCGGACCTTCAAGCCCGAGAAGGGTGGTCTCTTCTGTGAGCGTATCTTCGGTCCCACCCGTGACTGGGAGTGCTCATGCGGTAAGTACAAGCGGATCAAGCACAAGAACGTTGTCTGCGACCGTTGCGGCGTGGAGGTGACGCTCAGCCGCGTTCGTCGTGAGCGCATGGGTCACATTGACCTGGCTGTTCCGGTCTCCCATATCTGGTTCTACAAGTGCATGCCCTCGCGCATCGGCCTCATGCTCGACCTCACGGGTCGTCAGCTCGAGCGCGTGATCTATTACGAGGATTACATCGTGATCGATCCGGGCAAGACACCCTTCGAAAAGGGCCAGCTCCTGACCGAGACCGAGTTCCGCGAGGCCGAGGACCAGTACGGCGATGATTTCACCGCCGGCATGGGAGCCGAGGCGATCCAGAAGCTACTTGAGGGGCTCGACCTCCTTGAAGAGCAGCAGGTGATCGAGAAGCAGATGACCCAGACCAAGAGCAAGCAGATCCGTAAGAAGCTTGCGAAGCGTCTGAAACTCGTCCAGGGCTTCCTCAGCTCCAAGACACGTCCCGAATGGATGATCATGACGGTTCTTCCCGTCATCCCGCCTGACCTCCGTCCCCTCGTTCCGCTCGAGGGAGGACGATTCGCGACCTCCGATCTCAACGATCTCTATCGTCGCGTCATCAATCGTAACAATCGTCTCCGCACGCTTCTCCAGCTCAAGACCCCCGAGGTCATCATCCGCAACGAGAAGCGCATGCTCCAGGAGGCCGTCGACGCCCTCTACGACAACGGCCGCCACGGCCGCGCCGTCACGGGTGCCGCGAACCGTCCCCTCAAGTCCCTCAGCGACATGCTCAAGGGCAAGGGAGGCCGCTTCCGTCAGAATCTGCTCGGCAAGCGTGTCGATTACTCCGGCCGTTCGGTCATCGTCATCGGACCCGAGCTCAAGCTCAACCAGTGCGGTCTTCCCAAGAAGATGGCGCTCGTTCTTTTTGAGCCCTTCATCATCCGCCGCCTCAAGGAACTCGGCTATGTGCACACCGTGCGCAGTGCCAAGAAGCTCATCGAGCGCCAGACCCCCGAGGTTTGGGACATCCTGGAAGAGGTGACCAAGGGCCACGCCGTTCTCCTGAACCGCGCCCCGACCCTCCACCGTCTCTCGATCCAGGCCTTTGAGCCCGTTCTCATCGAGGGCGAGGCGATCCGCGTTCATCCGCTCGTCTGCACGGCTTACAATGCCGACTTCGACGGTGACCAGATGGCGGTCCACGTCCCCCTTTCCGTCGAGGCGCAGCTCGAGGCCCGCACGCTGATGCTGGCCCCGAACAACATTTTCTCGCCTTCCAGCGGCAAGCCGATCACCAATCCCTCGCAGGATATTCCGCTCGGCTGCTACTACCTCACGCAGAACCCGCGCAAGTTCAACGGCAAGGATGGAAAGCCTGTCGAGGAGCGCATGCCCCTCTTTGCAAACTCCGCCGAGGTTGAGCTCGCTCTCAGCGAGGAAAGCGTGAAGATCCATACCCGGATCCGCATTGCTAACCCCGACCGCGGTACCAAGACGGTCTACGGCAATGCCGAAAACGCCGTCCTCGAGACGACCGTGGGACGCGTCCTTTTCAATCAGATCTGGCCTGTCGAGCTCGGCTTCTACAACAAGGTCGCCGGCAAGAAGCAGCTCTCCGACATTATCTGGCGCTGCTACAAGGCCGTTGGCCAGCAGCGCACGGTCGAGACCCTCGACAAGCTCAAGGAACTCGGATTCCGCGAGGCCACCCGTGCCGGTGCCTCCATCGGAATCAACGACATGATCATTCCGAAGGAGAAGGCCGTGCTCGTTGAGAGCGCCCAGAAGCAGATCTCCGAGGTCGAGAAGCAGTACCGCCGCGGTATCATCACTGACGGCGAGCGCAAGAACAAGGTGACCGACATCTGGACCCACACGGGCGAAGAGATCGCCAATGCTCTCTTCCGCACGCTTGAGCACAACGACGGCCGTCGCGAGGCCAACCCTGTTTTCATGATGGTCGATTCCGGTGCCCGTGGTAACCGCACCCAGGTCAAGCAGCTCGCCGGCATGCGCGGACTCATGGCCAAGCCCTCGGGCGAGATCATCGAGCGTCCGATTCTCTCGAACTTCCGCGAGGGTCTCTCGGTGCTCGAGTACTTCATCTCGACCCACGGCGCCCGCAAGGGTCTCGCTGACACGGCTCTCAAGACCGCCGACTCCGGATACCTGACCCGTAAGCTCGTCGACGCTTCCCAGGATGTGATCATCACCTCCGAGGATTGCGGCACGGTCAACGGCATCGTTGTTCGCCCGATTTACGAGGGTGACGAGGAGGTTGTTTCCCTAGCTACCCGCATCGTCGGGCGCGTCAGTTGCGAGACCGTCAAGGATCCCGTCACCAACACGGCGATCATCAAGTCCAGTCAGCTCATCGACGAGGAGATCGCCGCTGCCCTCGATAAGGTCGGCCACGAGCAACTCAAGATCCGCTCCGTGCTCACCTGTGAGAACAAGCGCGGCGTCTGCGCCAAGTGCTACGGCCGCAATCTCTCCACTGGTCTCATGATCGGTCTCGGCGAGGCGGTCGGCATCATCGCCGCCCAGTCGATCGGCGAGCCCGGCACGCAGCTCACCATGCGTACCTTCCACGTCGGTGGAACTGCCAGCCAGACCTTCAAGCAGCCAATCATCAAGGCCAAGAACGACGGATCGGTCCGATACAATGACCTCCGTGCCGTGCAGGCCCTCGACGGCACCTTCATCGTTCTTTCCAAGAACGGCACCATCAGCATCCAGGGCAAGGATGGCCGCGAGCTCGAAAGCTACCCCGTGGTGATCGGCTCAGTCGTTTCCGTCGCTGACGGAGCTTCCGTCAAGAAGGGTGACACCTTTGTCCAATGGGATCCGTACAACGTGCCGATCATTACTGAGAAGACCGGTAAGATCGAATTCCGCGACATGATCAGCGGCGTCACCATCCGCAAGGAGGTTGACGACGAGACCGGAGTCATGGGCACCGTCGTCATCGAGCACAAGGAGGATCTCCATCCCCAGATCGTCATTGTCGACGACAAGAAGGAGGTCGTGGCCAGCTACTCGATTCCTGCCGGCGCTCACCTCGAGTGCAAGGAGGGCGAGAAGGTCCAGGCCGGACAGCGTCTCGCCAAGACCCCGCGCAAAATCGCCAAGACCAAGGACATCACCGGAGGTCTTCCCCGTGTCGCCGAGCTCTTCGAGGCCCGCCGTCCGAAGGATGCCTGCGAAATTGCCCGTATCGACGGCGTCGTCGACATCGGCGGTACCGTCCGAGGCAAGCGTAAGCTCATCGTTCGTGATCCCCAGACCGGATCCGAGGAGGAGCACCTCATCCCGCTCTCAAAGCATGTCATCGTGTTCAAGGGCGACTTCGTCAAGAAGGGCCAGCAACTCACCGAAGGCCCCGTGGTTCCCCACGAGATCCTCGATGTCTGCGGACCCCAGGAGCTCCAGGAGCACCTGCTCAACGAGGTTCAGGAGGTCTACCGACTCCAGGGCGTCGAGATCAACGACAAGCACATCGAGATCATCGTCCGCCAGATGCTGCGCAAGGTGAAGATCACCGACCCAGGCGACACGACGCTCCTCTGGGGCGACCAGATCGATCGCCTCGAGTTCGAGGCAGAGAACGAGCGTGTCACCGCCAAGGGCGGAAAGCCCGCCGAGGCTGCCCCCGTGCTGCTGGGTATTACCAAGGCATCGCTCGAGACAGACAGCTTCATCTCTGCAGCTTCCTTCCAGGACACGACCCGTGTGCTCACCGAGGCGGCAACCCTCGGCAAGTCTGACCGACTCCGTGGTTTCAAGGAGAACGTCATCATGGGGCATCTCATCCCAGCGGGAACTGGTTTCAAGACAAACCATGACATCGACCTCGTTCATCTCGGCGAACCCGCCCTTTTTGAGGCCGATGTCGCCGAAGGGGAAGAAGCCGTCTGATCCCCCGTCACTCACACACCAACACAAGCATCCAACATAACGATCCCATGTCCGTTGAAATCATGACAGAGCTCCTGGAGGCAGGAGTCCACTACGGTCACCAAACCAAGCGATGGAATCCCCGTATGCGGGACTACATCCTAGAGGAAAAGAATTCCATCCACATCATCGACCTTTCCAAGACGGTCGATCAGCTTGCCAAGGCGGGGGAATTCCTCTCGGGTGTGATTGCCGGAGGCGGAAAGATCCTTTTCGTCGGCTGCAAGAAGCAGGCGCAGGAGGCGGTCAAGGAGGCTGCGCAGGCCAGCGGGCAGTTCTACGTGAACCAACGTTGGCTCGGCGGCACCCTCACGAACCTCGTGACCATCCGTAAGAGCGTTTCCAAGCTGCGTGATTTTGAGGCCCTTGAGAAGAGCGCCGGATTCAACAAGATCAACAAGGCCGAGGCCTCCGCGCTCCGCCGCGAGGCCACCCGCGTCCGTAAGAACCTCGAGGGTGTACTCGATATGGAGAAGCTTCCGGATGCGATCGTCATCATCGATACAGTCAAGGAGTCGATCGCCGTAGCCGAGGCCCGCAGGCTCAACATTCCTATCGTCGCTGTTGTTGATTCAAACAGTAATCCTGAAGAGATCAACTACCCGATCGCCGGTAATGACGATGCCATCCGTTCCATTCGCATCATCCTCCAGAAGTTGGTGGATGTGCTGACAAAGAACCGTGGCAACCGCGCTCCCGCCGCAGGCGAACTAGCCGCAGTCGCGGAATAATCACTCAGGCAGCACGACCATGGCTGAGATCAATCCCTCACTCGTCAAGACGCTCCGCGAAAAAACCAACGCGGGGATGATGGACTGCAAGAAGGCCCTTACCGAAGCCGGTGGGGATCTTGAGAAAGCCGAGGCCCTCCTTCGCCAGAAGGGTATCGCCAGCGCCGGCAAGAAAGCCGGACGCGCCGCCAAGGAAGGCGTTATTGTGGCCTCGATTCAGGCTTCGGGCCGGGTCGGCGTGATTGCCGAAATCAACTGCGAGACGGACTTCGTCGCAAAGAACGACATCTTCACTAGGTTTGTGAAGGAAGTTGCCGAGGAACTCTCTTCGGACTCAGCAAGCAGTGCCTCCACTCTGGATCATGCCTCCGACATCAAGCTCCGTTCGACCGGACTCGCATTGAAGGATGCCTTTGCCGCCAAGACAGCGGAACTCGGCGAGCGCATGCTGCTCCGTCGCTTTCACCGCTTCGAGATTCCTGCGGGATCCGAGGGTGTCGTTGCCTCCTACATCCACCTTCAGGGCAAGGTCGGCGTTCTTGTCGAAGTTGCCAGCACGAGTGCTGAGGCCGCCAAGAGCGACTCCTTCCGCGACATGGTTAAGGATATCACGCTCCAGATTGCCGCTGCCAGCCCCACAGTTATTTCTCGCGACCAAGTCGACCAGTCTCTTGTCGCCTCCGAGCGCGAGATCTACAAGGCTCAGGTGCAGGGTAAGCCCGAGAACATCGTGGAGAAGATTGTGGATGGCAAGATGGACAAGTTCTACAGCACCGCCTGCCTCTTGGAGCAGGCATGCATCAAGAATCCCGACATCACCGTGACCGAGTTGCTTGCCTCGAAAGGCAAGGAGCTTGGTGCTACCCTTGAGGTACGCCGCTTCGCCCGCTATATGGTGGGTGAGGATGCCGCTGGAGCTGCGGACATCGAGGGAGACGGCCAGCAGGATTGATCCTCCGGTCATTCTCCTTTGTTGGAGAGGACGCCCATGACCTTAGCCAGCTTGCTTTCCGAGGATCAGATCATTCCCTCGATGGTGGCCACCGACCGGTGGCAGGCCATCGGGGAGATCGTAGATCGTCTCGTGACCTGCGGCAGGCTTGAAGCCTCGCATCGCGAGGAGGCAGTGGCTGCTCTGCGCCACCGTGAGGAGACCATGAGCACCGGGGTGGGCTTTGGTATCGCCATCCCGCATGCCAGTTGCGATGCAGTACCAGAGGTGACAGCTTGCTTTGGCCGTTCATCGGATGGAATTGACTTCGAGTCGCTTGACGGAAAACCGGTACACTTCATCGTACTTTTCCTTGTTCCCAAGGATCAATTCCAGACCCATCTCAGGACACTCGCTGCGATTGCCAAGTTCCTGAACGATCCCAATGTACGCAAGGAACTTGCTGAGGCAACCGATGCCAAGTCGATCCTGACCGTCTTTGGCCGCAAGCGTCCGTAGCTTCAGGTTTTGCTGAAGATACCAAGATTTTGTTAAGGCTTTCCTAAAGCCCTATGTCTCTTCAGGCCGATCTTCAATCCCGCCTCGTCTCTGCCCTCCAAGTCGCGGGGATTGATGAGTCGCTAGCAGTTGTTACGCCGGCAACTGACGCGCGTTTCGGTGACTACCAAACAAATGCCGCCATGGTCGCTGCCAAGGCCCTTAAAAAAAACCCGCGTGAGGTAGCAGCATCGATTTTGTCGAACCTCCGAGTCGAGGACCTTAGTGAGGCACCGACTGTTGCGGGTGCGGGCTTCATCAACTTCAAGGTGCTCGATGCCGCACTCTCTGGTGCTCTCAACGGCCTTCGTGCTGATGAACGTCTTGGGGTGATGCCTGTTGCTGTCCCAAAGACGATCATCATCGATTTCAGTTCCCCGAACGTCGCCAAACGGATGCATGTGGGTCACATCCGCAGCACCATCCTAGGGGATTCCCTGGCCCGGATTGCCCGATATCTCGGCCACTGTGTCGTTACCGATAATCACATCGGTGATTGGGGTACCCAGTTTGGGAAGGTGATCCATGGATGGAAGCATCTCCTCAACCGTGACGCTCTTGAACAGGCCCCGATTGCGGAACTTGTCCGCCTCTACCGTGAGGTCAATGCCGCCGAGGAAAATGATCCGGCACTCAAAGAGACTGTCCGTCAAGAACTTGTGAATCTCCAGCAGGGGGATCCTGAAAACCTCGAAATCTGGAAACAGGCGGTGGGCCTTTCCTGGAAGGAGTTTGAGAGGCTCTACGGACTGCTCGACATCACTTTTGACGAACGTCTTGGGGAAAGTTTCTACAACGATGCCTTGGCTCCCCTTGTTGACAGGCTTCTAGGTGAAGGGATCGCCGAACAGAGCGAGGGGGCCGTCTGTGTCTTCTTCCGGGGAAGCCCTGAACTTGAGGAGAAGCCGTGCCTCATCCGCAAGAGCGACGGTGGCTTCCTCTATGCGACGACTGATCTGGCGACACTCGAGTATCGCGAGACGCGCTGGAAGCCAGATGCTGTCTGGTATGTCACCGGCGCTCCCCAGCAACTTCATTTTGAACAGGTTTTTGCGACGGCCCGCCGGATGGGAGTGACTACGGATCTCCGACACATAGCCTTCGGTAGCATCCTCGGGGAAGACCGAAAGATGATGAAGACCCGGTCCGGCGAAAACGTCGAACTAGGTGGACTTCTCGCCGAGGCGATCGAGCGTGCTTTGACCGTGGTTGCCGAAAAAAACCCCGATCTACCCAAGGAAGAGCAGGAGAAAGTGGCGCGGATCATCGGGCTCGGTGCGGTGAAATACGCCGACCTGATGCAACACCGCCTCACCGACTACGTCTTCTCCTGGGACAAGATGCTCTCCTTCCAGGGAAACACCGCTCCCTACCTGCAGAACGCCTATGTCCGGATTCGTTCAATTTTCCGTAAAGCGGAGGCTGAGGGGATTTCCACGGTGGCCGCTCCGATCGTCATCGCTGATCCAGCCGAACGTGCTCTGGGACTGCAGATCCTGCAGTTCGGAGAGGTTCTCCACACCGTGCAGGATGACCAGCGCCCGAATCTTCTCTGTCTCTATCTCTACGAACTTGCGGACTGCTTCCACAAATTCTACGAGGCGTGCCCTGTCCTGAAGTCGGAGGGTGAGGTACGCTTATCCCGTCTGACGCTGGCGGGAGTGACGGCTGATGTTCTTAGGGAGGGATTAAGTCTTCTGGGTATTGGAGTTCCCGAACGAATGTAGGCCTTCTTGACCTTCAGGGTTGAAGGATTACTCTCAAGACTGAGTTCAAGGAAGGGTGGCTGAGCTTGGTTTAAGGCACTCGACTCGAAATCGAACGTGGGGTAATTCCCACCGTGGGTTCGAATCCCACCCCTTCCGCCATTCTTTATACCCGTAGGTTGCGGAGTACAGCTGTCACATCCTCGAGAGTCACCTTGTCGCTGACAAAGGCCGTTCCCAGTTTCTTGGTGAGGACGAAGCGGATGGCTCCCTCATCGAATTTCTTGTCACGGCCGAGTGCGGCAAGGATTTCGTTTTCTGACAGATCCTTGGGCACACACGTGGGCAGGCCGCAGGCGGTAATGATGCCCTTTACCCGATCAGCTTGTTCTTGAGGCAGCCCGGCAAGGTGGACCGAGAGGTCGAGCGCCGCGATCATCCCGATGGCCACGCACTCACCGTGAGAGAGGGTGCCGTATCCAGCCACGGACTCAATGGCGTGTCCAAGCGTGTGGCCAAAGTTGAGTAGGGCGCGTGTTCCCTTGGTCTCGAACTGATCCTCGGCGACGATACGTGCCTTGATCGCGGCATTCGTTGCGATGATGGAGGAGAGATTATACGTCCGTTGAGGGGGTAACGTCGCAAGCATCGCCGCATCGGCGATGACGGCATGTTTGATGACCTCGGCCAGTCCCTCGCGAAAAATCCCGTCGGGCAGTGTGTCGAGCACCGCCGTGTCGGAAATCACGAGCCGGGGCTGATGGAAGGTGCCGATGAGATTCTTGCCAAGGGTGCTGTTGACACCGGTTTTTCCGCCGATAGAGCTGTCGACTTGTGCGACTACGGTGGTCGGAATCTGGATGACCGGGATGCCTCGGTAATGGATCGAGGCGACGAATCCCGCGAGATCCCCAATGACGCCACCACCAAGGGCGAAGACGGCACACTTTCGATCTAATCCCAAGGCAATGAGCCGGTCGCATAGTGAGGCGACGGTTGCCATTGACTTGGAGGATTCTCCTGCGGCGACTGTGATAAGGTATGCGTCGAAACCGTCTCCTCTCAGGCTTTTGAGGAGCTTTTCCCCATGAAGCGGGGCGACCTGCTCATCCGAGATAACCGCGCAACGGCATGGTTTGATGACCTTGGCTGAGAGTTCCCCTGCATGTTCAAGGAGGCCCCTGCCGATCAGGATCTCGTAGGGATGATCGAGCAGTGCTACGGGAACGGTACTGTGCGCGGAGGCCATCACAATCAGACTGCAGATTCAGGGCCGAAGGCTGAAGGCAAAAAAGCGAAGGACCTTCGTCGGGAAAGGACTCCTTACTTTTCCACCGTGACTGGGGTCCCCATCGGGGTCACCTCGAAGAAAACCTTGGCCATATGGTCAGGCAGGCGGATGCAGCCGTGTGAATCTGGAATACCGGGAAGGAAGCCCGTATGCATGCCGACGCCTGGGGCGAATTCCATGAACCAGGGCATTGAGGATCCCTGGAAATGACAACCCGTCGGAGGCTTATCCTTGGTGGAGTCGACGTTTTTCACCACAACCGTGCCGCTGGCATCGACAAAGTCCCCGTAAAGGTTGGAAGCATGCTGCTTCTCCTTTTTGCGGACCTTGAAACTCCCGACCGGGGAATCATGTCCCTCGCGTCCGGAGGAAATCGCCGAAATGCCGACAAGCTTCCCGCCTCGGTAGTAATAGAGTTTCTGCTGACCGATATTGATCACGATGTGGGCCGGGCCAGAGGCTGATTCCCCGGCCCAGTAGGACTCGCGATCCGCGAGGGAGGCTGTCGACGTTCTGCTCACGATTGATCCGTCGGTTCCAAGATACTGAGTGACGGTGGAATTGAGTCGACCGTCATAGGAGGCGCAGGCTGATAGCAGGAGCGTTGCCAAGGTAAGCAGAAGTGCTCCCAGGGAAATCCCGTGTGTCTCGGAGGTCTTGGTGTCATTCATGGAATTTGGATTAGTTATCGACCGGAAATAAATGGCGTCAAGGGACTCCTCGGAAATTCCCCCAATCATTTCCTTAATCGATTCTGGAAGGGGGAACAGATGGTGGATTTGTCTGTGTGGATTTCCGGGGCTTCGGTGAAGGGGAGAGGCTGGGCTTGCCGGAGGGTTGTTTGGCGGAGTTTTTGGAAGGAGGTGCCGGCGATTTTTCAGGCGTCAGAGAAGGTATGGGAGCATCGAGTGCAACGGGGCGGTCGGAGAGCTTTGGAATGACTGCCGGTGTGGGTGAGGCTTTGGGATCATATGGAATGCCACCTTGGACGGCCACCGAACCATCATTCGCCCGCACAAGGCGTGGTCGATCCTTGGGGGCGCTGTATGTCAACCGCTCCAGGATTTTCCCGTTCAGGCCGACCTTTGAGTAGATGAATTCACGTGGGATGTTGTTCTGAAGGACATGAATCCCGTTTTCGGCATCGAGCTGGATCTCAGGTTTTCCGAAGGAAATGCAGTCTCCCAACCTGTGGGTGCAGTAAATGACGCCGGCCTGTTTGTCCTCGATGCGCAAATACAGGTCCGTTCTATCAGCCAGTCGGTGTGTCAGCAGGCTGATGGTCCTCGTGGCGCCCGCAATTCCCGCCCCTCCCGGCACTCCCACGGTTTGCTGCCAGATCAAGCGGCCCTCGGTAATCTCGACTGTGAGAGGCGGACTGGTGAAGTAGGAGGAAAGTTCGGCAGCGTAGACGCTGGCCCGGATCCGGTAGCTGCCAAGATCCCCTAGGGGATAAAGCTGGGTAAGATTCACCGTGCGGGTGATGGAATACCCCGGTTCGATTTGGATGGGGGCGATCTCGTACTCTGAATCACTTGGGGGGATCGGTCTGCCGTCCAGGGTCTCGATCTGAAAACCAAACCACTTTTTCGCCTGCACGTCGGCCAGAAGAAGCCTGGCTCCTGTCAAGTTGGTGATCCTAACGGTCGCAAGCAGCGGCTCATAGGCCACGAAGATGGTCCTCTTGATGGAAAGATCAACCGTGACCTGCGCCTTCAGGAGAGAGGATGAGAGCAGCATCATGAGGAGCGCCACTAGCAGGGCGGTCGGGCATGGAAGGCGTGAGCGCACGAGGCTTGGAAGGTCCTTAGGGTTCGTCCAAACCAATAAAGTATTTGGGCTCGTAAAGTTTTTTCAGTTTCGGGGGATCCGCCCGGCAATCCTGCAGGTCGCCCTTGTAGTAAATCGCCACGACATAGCCTGCGAAACGGACATCGGGATCAGCTGTGTCGGAGAGATAGCGAACCTCGAGGAGTTCTGGTTTTCCGTTCTTCCAGTCCACGGGGGCGCTCAGCCAGCGGGAGGTCACCTGGGCCTTGCTCGGGACAATTTCCCCGTTCTGCTCGTCATAGAAATAGACCTGCACCTTGACCTGAGGCACCTCGATCGGATCGCGTGAACGGGACTTGATCGCCAACTGGAGTGTTTTGGAACCGCCTTCGGTTCCCTTGATATCCGCATTAAGGATCTCAACCACTGCCCCGTCAGGGGAAGCAGCATCGGATGGGGGCTGTCGGAAAGGCCGGTCGGTGGAATCGGAACTCGGTACGGCTGGTGCCGGGGTTTGTTGATCCGCAGATTCCGGAATGGTCGGAGCGGGCGACTGGGCTGAGGTTTTGACCGGGTTGGATTGGGCGGTTGGTGGTTGCGAGTCGAGAGGCAAATTCGCCTGTTGCAGGCCGGAAGGTTGGGACAAGGATTCCGATTTCCTCATTGATGAGGCTACTTTGGGAGCAAAACCCACCGCCCCCACAAGCAGTTCCACTACGGCCACGATACCAAGAACCCAATAGGCGACGACGAGTGATCGGTCGCGCCTGGTACCGGTTTCTATCAACAGTTCCGTGGGCATGTTGGAGGAAGATTCTAGGGGCTTGTAATGACCTTTCGCAAGCGTGCCTGATCAGCTTTCGGGTTCTTCCTCCATGGTCACGCTAGCTTCCATGGGTTTCCCCCCACGCAGGAAGCCCAAGGTGACGGGAGATCCGATTTCCGTCCCTGCCACCCGGATCCTGAGGTCATTCCCATCGTGGATGTGTTGGCCGTTGAAGGAGACGATCACATCACCGCTGGCAAGACCGGCACGATTTGCCGGTGAACCGGCCATGGTGGCCGCCACAAGCGCACCGTTGCTGTCGGGGAGTCCGAGTTGGGTGGCAAGTCGCTGATTCAGCGGCCTCATCACCACGCCTAGCCACGGATGAATGACACGCCCGTTACGGATGATCTCCTCGTAGGTTCGCCGAGCGACGTTGGAGGGAATGGCAAACCCGATGCCCTCCGATCCGCCGCTGTGGCTCAGGATGAAGTTGTTAATCCCGATTACCCTGCCATGAATGTCGATCAGCGGTCCGCCGGAGTTGCCGGGATTGATCGTGGTGCTCGTCTGGAAGAATTCGTTGGCCGCCTCGCTGGTAGTCCGGCGCCCCTTGGCGCTGATGATTCCCTGCGTCACTGTTTCCTGAAGTCCGAACGGGTTGCCCACAGCGAAAACCATCTGGCCCACGCGTACTTTCTCGGAATCACCGAATGCAATGGGTATTAGGCCTTCACCCTCGATCTTGAGCACGGCGATGTCGGAACGGGGATCCGCTCCCGCAAGTCTCGCCGGGAGTGTCCGCCCATCGCTGAGTTGGACCGTGACCTGCGAGGCTCCCTTGACGACATGCCAGTTGGTCACGATGTGACCCTCTGGTGAGACGATCATTCCCGAACCGACCTGAGTAAGAGGACGGACCGGACCGCGGGTGAGGCCAAAAAACTGTCTGACCAGCGCCTCTCGGTCCGGGGCGGTCACCGTATTAATGCTAACAACCGAGGGGATGACATGATCCACGAGATCGGTGAACTCCCGGTCCACAACCTCTAGGGAACGTCCCGAGGAGAGAGGTTCCCTCTCACCGGCAGACCAAGGGGCAGCACTTCCTCGGGAAATCTGCGGGTAGGGGGCGCCGGGAGGTCTGGTCAGTCGCCAGAAAGCGACAACTCCCACCAGAAGCGCTAGGATCAGAACAAAAAGCAGGAATGCGGGGAGATTGCCCCGTGGCTTGATTGCAAGGCGGGAGAGTTTGCGTTTCACTGGGCCGGATCGAGTACGATTCCCGACAGAATCGCCTCACGGAGATCGCGCAGTGCTGGGGCCTCAGCTTTGGGTGATTGCCAGAGGATGACGGCGACGGTGCCGGTCTGATCATTGGCACGAAGAACCTCGGTGACCAGGAGGGGGGAGTCTGTCTGGACGGGGAATTCAAAGCGGATTTCCCGGTAGGCTCCGGTGGTCGAATCGGAAATAGGGGACGCCTCCTCGCCCGCCTTTTCACGGGCTTCCCGGGCGATGCCCAGGGCGTAGTCCCCCGCCTTCATTCCGGAATCCTTGGCCCCGTTGCGGTCGATTGTCATGCTCAGGCCAGTGTTCCAAGGATCATTCTCGCTCGTTATCTTTTCACGGACCGCCAGCAGCACATCTCCCTCCAGCAACTTTCCAGGAAGAAAGGTCCAGTCGGAAGGAATCGAGATTTTTCCTCGGATGCCTGGAATGTCACGGGTTACAAGTGCTTCCTTTGCTGGGTTGTTCGTTGGAGAGGACGGGATGGGTGTCGGGGAGTTGGTGGGGGAGGCTTTCGCCATTGGTGAAGGCGTTGCCGTCGCTTGAGATGGCGAAGGGGATGAATTTGCCGCGCCAAGGTTGGACAGAGGAGTCGCTACTGAGAGCAGTGCAGCAATCGTCAGGTGAAGAGGGCGGCCGTTCATGGTGTCGGTGATGGAGAAACTGCAGCATGGGTTTGCCGCTTTCGCAACTCTTCCCGGATCTTTTGTTCCTCAGCGGCATTGCCTGCCCGGCGGTAGGCCTCCGCTGCTTTTTCAAAGGCCCTTCCGGCAAGCGCTTCGTCATCGTTGAGATAGGCTACGGTCAGGTAGGCCTTGGCAGCGCCCGCAAAATCCTCTTTTGAGACGAGGATGTCCCCTGAGAGCAGGCGGGCCTCCGCGTTGACCGGACCCTCGGGCTGCAGGAGCATTGCCTCCTCGATCTGGGAGGAGGCTACTGGGAAATTTTTCAAGGATCGCTGAATGCCGGCGGAGACCAGGAGAGCCTTTGCCCGCGAGGCGGGATCCCGGGCAAGCTTCAGGCAGGCTGCGGCGGGCGCCAGAGCCTCCTTGAATTTTCCCTGCCCGGTGAGGGCTGTTGCCAGCATTCCCTGGATTTCGGAATCGCTTGCACCGGGTAGTCCCTCCTTGGCAAGCGGTGCAAGGAAGCGCTCGGCGGCGATCTTGTCCCCCGTCTCGAGCGATTTCTGCCCAAGCCAGCGGCCCACCTCCGGCGGGATCAGGGATGTTTTGATCGCAGCCGCCTCGCGCGCGGTCGCTGCGGCATCCCCTAAATAATATTGGCAGAGCAGGATCCTAAGCCCCGCACGCTCCCCGAACTGCTTGGGATCTCCGTCGCGAGCTGCAGCCAATTCGGTCAGGGCCTTCGGGTAGTCCTTGGCCTCGAAGGCGCCCCATCCCATCCAGTAATGGGCCTGCGGGGCGGCCTTACTCTTGGGGTAATCCTGTAGCAACTCCCCGAACGCCTTAGTCATCTCGGCATTGCGTTGCAATTGGCCGAGGAGAAGGGCTTTTTGCTGCAGCGCGAGTTCACGTTCGGGGGCTTTGGGGTAACTCTGCGCAAGTAGGTTGAAGTCCGTCAGAGCACCCTCGAAATCCTTTGATTCCTGACGGAGCATCGCTTTTTGAGCCAGTGCCGCCGGAGCGCGCTCCTCGGATGGATGCGACTTCAGAAACAGGGACAGAGCCTTCATCCCCCCCTCTCGGTTGCCTGCCTGTAGCAGGGCCCAGGCCTGCTTGTAGAGAATGTCCGGTTTTGACGATGAGGGGAGCGCAGAGGTGTCGATCTCACCGTAGAGGACGGCGGCCCCCGCGTAGTCTCTCGCGGCAAGCGTTGCCTCGGCCTTGAGCAACTTGGCCCGGGCCCTGTCACCCGGATCCGAGGCAGTCAGCAGGTACTGGTCGATCTCTGTGCTGAGGGACGGGGAGTGCGTGGCGTGGAGCGAGAGCAGACGCTGGAAGGGTGCCTTGGCGGCAGCCGTGCTGTGCGGAGTCTCCCTCATGATCGTATCGTAGAGATCCAGAGCCTCCGGGTTGCGACCCTTTCGCCGTAGGGCATCGGCACGAAGCAGCAGGATCTCGGGGCGGTTCTCCTGATCGGAGGAGGCTGCCTCCTGGGAGAGTTTCAGAACCGTGTCATCCTCACCGTTTGATGCGGCGATCCTGAGCAGGGCAAGCGTGGCGATCCCGTGCCAGGAACCCGCTTCCTTCGAGGCAGCCACCATGGCGAAAAGTTTGCGGGCCTCCTCCTGTCTTCCAAGTTCACCTTGAAGTGTGGCCGAACGGAGTGCCGCCTCGGCCCTTGCATCTGCAGTGGCGGGAGCGGAGAGGATCCTGCTGTAATAGCCGATCGCTGCCTCCTTGTTTCCGGAGGCCGTGGCATTGGAGGCCAGATGCAGAAGGGTGGGGATGAGATAGGGGTTGGTTGGTTGGGACTTCGTGGGTGCGTTGGTATTTCCTGTGGAAGCTTCTGGGTCTAGAATCGAGGTGAAGAGGGTGTCAGCTTCTTTTTGTCGTCCGGTTTTTTCAAAACACTCCGCTTGCCGATAGAGGGATGCCTGGCGGACGGCGGGATCTGAAGTTCCTGCCGCAGCTGCGGCGAAGTTGGATGCTGCAGAGGAAGGATCTCCGGCTGCTTGTCTGAGTTCACCCAGGCGGAAGGCTGCACCGGCCCGGTAGGGGGAAGTGGCGGATGCACCCGAGAGAATGGATGCATAGGTTGCCTCGGCGGCAGCGGTGCTGCCCATCTGGCGCTGGCATTCACCTAACCGATAGAGCGCCTTTTCCCGATCCGGATGATCCTTGGGCACCATAATCAGGAATTTCTCATATTCCGTCACGGCGGAAGCAGGATCTTTCCGTGAGTAGAATCCTTCGGCAACGGACAGTTGCGCCTTGGCCGCCTCACCTGGATTCGAGATTGTGGAGGGGCCGAGGCGGATGCTGCCTGCCTCATCGGTCGTCGTGCGGTTAACGATCGGAGTCATCACCCGCTGCGGCGCGGGGGCGAGGGAGGAAATGGGTGACGGTGTGGGGGATGCAACCGGTGAGGGCATGGGCCCGGGATTCACCGGAATCGCCCTCATTACGGGGATGGCTGAGGGAATCGTGACGGCCGCTTGGGACGGCGTGACCGGGATCGCCCTGCGGATCTCCGGCAACGGGGCATCCTGTGCAAAGCCAGCAACGCCCGCTGCGAGGAAAAGCAGGGGGGAAAGGACTTTTCCGGTCGTCATGGTGTCGCGGGGGCGGAACCCTGAACCGCCGTCCCGGGGATCGCCGTCGCGAAGGCAACGTTCCAGATGTTCGCCTTGCGGCATAGGTCGAGTGTCCGGACGATGGTTCCGTAGTCGACGCGTTGGTCGCCGCGCAGGACGACGGCCTGATCGGGGTAGAGCTTGGCCACCTGGCTCAGGGCTGTGAGAAGCGCTTCGGGCGACATCGGTCGCCGATTCATGACGAGAGTGCCGTCGGATTTGACGTTGATGATGACTTCGCCGACGGAGCGGCGCTGCTCCTTGCTTTCGCCGGCTGTCGGCATCTGCACGTCTAGTTCGCGCTCCTGTCGTGCAAAGCTCCAGGTCAGCATGAAGAAACCGAGTAGAACGAGCAGGATGTCGACCATGGGGGCGATCAGGAATCCCCGCGGCTCCGGTTGGGTGCGCGTGCGGAAATTCACGGGTCGACTTAGGTTGGAGGAGAATCAGGAACGGGGTTTGATCCGGCCGATCAGCAGCTTCACCAAAAGAAGCGAAGTGGCGCCCTCCATCTCAGAGATCATCCCCTGCACCCTTCCGCGGAACCAAGCATAGGCGGCCATTGCCGGGATTCCGATGACCAGGCCCGCAGCCGTTGCTACAAGGGCCTCGGCTACACCTTCGGCCAGAAGCATGGGGCGGGAGGCTGCCACATCGTTGGCCATCACGCTGAAGGAGCGGATCATTCCGAAAACTGTTCCAAGCAGGCCGAGCATTGGGGCAATGGTGGCGATGTCAGCGAGCCAGGCGATTCTCTGGTTCAGAACCGAGGCCTCGCGTGCGCCCTCGGTCTGGGCGATTTCGCGGATTTGTTCATCGGATGCAGAGGGGTTCTCGGCGACAAACGCCAGCACCCTGTTCATGATCACCGCAGCGATGTCCCGATGGCGGGAGGAGACGGCCATCAACCCCATCAGATCGCCCTTGGTCAGGAGCGTCTCGGCTGTCGTCATGTAGCGTCGCCCCGCGACCGCTCCGCGGCGCAATGTGCACAAATAAACAAGGATCAAGGCCAGTGTGATCACCGAAAGCAGGGCCAAGGGGATCATCACGACGCCACCCGCCGAGAGAAGCTTGGCTAGTGAGTCGGGACCGGAAGAGGGGAATGTCATGGTTGCAGTTCCGTAGAAAGCTTCCCGTCAGGATAGCGACCGCATGGTTGCGTGCAAGGATGAGCTCCCATCCGCGCAGCGATCGCATGCAACTGATTCGAGAACAAAAACATTTTGAACACCCGGATCAGCGCTTCTGTCTCACCTACCAGAAAGTAAACACCATGAAAAAACACACCACCTCCAAGAACTACATCTCACTCGGCGACCTGGTTGCCGCCGTCTCCAGTTACTCCCGCAACGAACGGGAAATGGTGACTGCCGTCTACGATCTCTTCCGCAGGGGAGACGTCGTTGCAAAAACCCGCCACGGCACCAAGCGCCTCAAGTTGGCCTGAACCGGGGTTTAAAGCCCCGGAGGCTTTTGGGCTGCAGTCTTTTAGGCGGCATTAATTAACCGAAGGAGGCGGGTTTAACCCGCCTCCTTTTTTTGTGCCGGCAAAACCGGCTTCACACTTGGAGTTGATTCCCTAGAGTCGAAAAATGATCGAACGCTACAGCCGCCCCGAGATGCGCTCCATTTGGACGGAGCAGAGGAAATTGGAAATCTGGCTCGAAATCGAGACCCTTGCCTGCGAGGGAATGGCCGAAATCGGAATCGTCCCAAAGGAGGACGCCGAGGCGATCCGCAAGAAGGGAACCTTCCGGATCGACGAAGTCCGAGAGATCGAGAAGCGGACGAATCACGACGTGATCGCCTTCCTCGAGGAAGTTGCCGTTCATGTTGGCGAACCCGCCCGCTGGATCCACCGAGGGCTCACCTCTTCAGACCTTCTCGACACCACCCTTGCCGTCCAGATGATTCAGTCGGCCGACATCTTGCTGAAGGATCTCGAGGAGCTTCTGGTTGCCATCGCAGACCGCGCCAAGGAACACAAGTTTACCCCGATGATTGGCCGCAGCCACGGCATCCATGCCGAGCCGGTCACCTTTGGACTCAAGCTCGCCGTGATGTACGACGAGTTCCGCCGGGCTATCGAGCGTTTGAAGCAGACCCGTGAGCGAGTAGCTTACGGCGCCATCAGCGGAGCCGTGGGAACGAATGCCCACCTCGATCCAAAGGTCGAGACCTACGTCTGCGAAAAGCTCGGACTCAAGCCTGCGAATATTTCCACTCAGATCATCCAGCGCGACCGCCATGCCGAGTTCATGACGACGATTGCGCTCATAGGCTGCAGCATCGACTGCTGGGCAACCGAATTCCGCCACCTCCAGCGCACCGAGGTGCTGGAAGTCGAGGAGGCTTTCGCCAAGGGGCAGAAGGGTAGCTCCGCCATGCCTCATAAGCGCAACCCGATCACCGGGGAGCGTCTCTGCGGCCTAGCCCGCGTCCTTCGTGGGAATGCCCAAACCGCTATGGAGAACGTTGCCCTCTGGCACGAGCGCGACATCAGCCACTCCAGTGCTGAGCGGATCATCCTTCCCGACTCCTGCACCCTGCTCGACTACATGCTCGTGCTCCTCACCCGTCTGGTGCGCGACCTAACCGTCTATCCCGAACATATGAAGCGGAACATGGATCTCACCCTGGGTCTCTGGGGAAGCCAGGCCGTTCTATTGGAACTCACGGATCGTGGCATGGCCCGCAAGAATGCTTACGAGGCTGTCCAGCGCGCTGCGATGCGGACATGGGCAGAAAAGATCCCCCTCCTCAGAACTCTCAGCGAGGAAACCGAGGTCATGGAGCACATCGATGCCGCGGAATTGGAGAAAATCTGCTCCCCTGAGCGGCACTTCGCTCATGTGGAGAACCGATTCCGTAAAGTTGGGATCGAGTAGGGGCCCGAGTCGTCTGAGGCCAAACTCCGTTTCTTACCTTTTCTTGAGAGGCTTCTCGAGCGCTTCAGCCTTGAGTTGAGCCTCCGCATCAGCCCAATCGGTTGCGGAGTCACCCGCCCAGCCCATCTGCTGGCGACGCTCGGCGATGAAGTAGGCGCGGAGAGCGATGTCATCGTGATGGATCACTGGTTCGTCAACGTGGGCTTTTGATTCCAAGGAGAAGCTTCCGGGAAGCTTGGTGGAGGCCTTGCCGGGAGTACGTTTTTTGCGTGCGCCGATTTTTAGTACGGTTTTCGGTTTTTCGGAGCCTTCTTTTTTCACGCGCTGCGTCTTGGCGGCGGTACTTTTCTTGGTGGTTGCCATATCGTTTACTCCTTGTAAGCAAAGGGTATGCCGTAACCCCGTGGCGTAAAATGGTTTTTTGTGCCATTTCGGTCCCAAAAGGGCCAATCTGGTACCTATGAAGGAATTTCTCCTCCGTTGGTTTGTCACCACCCTCTCCGTTCTGGGGGCCACCTGGCTGATTCCTGGCCTCCATTGCGATACTCCAGGGGCCCTGCTGGGTGCGGCCCTACTCCTGGGGATCATCAATGCGCTGGTGCGCCCCGTCCTCCTGCTCCTGAGCCTCCCCTTCATCATTGTGACCATGGGGTTCTTTATCCTGATCGTGAATGCCCTGCTGATTCTCTTTGTGTCGAAGGTGATACCCGGTTTCCATGTTGCGGGATTCTGGACAGCACTCTTTGCAGGGATCGTCATCGGGATCATCAGTTGGATCCTGAGCAGTTTCTTCCGTGGTAGTGACGGGACGATTCATCCGGTGACTTATCACCCCAGTATCAAGCAGGCGCAGGGCCGGGTGGTTTCTGAAGATTAGCCGGATTCGCGAGTGATACCCTTTTTCGACCACACTCCGGCGGCACCGAAGATCTGCGGGATCACGACGTCCGAAGATGCGCTCGGCTGCATCGAGGCCGGAGCGGCTGCACTGGGATTCAACTTTTACCCCCCCTCGCCGCGATCCATCCCGGCCGCCGGCGATCTTGCCTGGATCAAGAAGCTAAAGACCGACTATCGAGATGTGGCCTTTGTTGCCGTGGTGGTCAATCCCGACGAGGCTTTGCTAGAAAGACTTCACGGTGCTTCGTGTTTTGACGCTATACAGTTCCACGGGGATGAGATGCCAGCCTTCTGTGCCGTGGAGGGCAAACGATTTGATCATTGGATCAAGGCCCTTCGGGTTCGCACGGAGGCGGATCTGGCTTCTGCGTCGGCGTTTGATACCCCCTATCTCCTGATGGATGCTGCCGTTCCCGGGACTTATGGGGGAAGCGGTGAGACAACCGACTGGGGGCTCGCGGCCGATTTTGTGGCGAGGCATCCAGGGAAGCGTGTGATCCTCGCCGGGGGCCTCGCCCCCGAGAATGTCGCCGGGGCTGTGCAGCGCGTCCGCCCCCATGCGGTTGATGTCGCCAGCGGAGTGGAGTCTGAACCTGGAAGTAAGGATACCTCGAAGGTCGCTGCCTTCATCCAGTCGGCCCTTGCTTGAACACAAAGTCCGGTCCGGAGATACGGAGTCTGCAAAGGATAAAGGATTTTTCCTGATTTTGATTCACTCGCTCCCGCTCGATTCACCCCATAGGGGCTGCTTCGCAGTCCAAAATTCATCTTCCCTGATGAAGTTTTCTGAGTTCCGGATTCAAAAAAATCCGGATACGTGCATCCTTTTCCGATGAGCAAAACTTACCGCATTGCAGTATTGGCCGGAGACGGCATCGGACCTGAGGTAATGGCCGAGGCCTCAAAGGTTCTCCGCGTCGTCGAGAAGAAGTTCGGATTCACCCTTCAGGAGACAGCGATGCCCGTGGGTGGCGCCGGTATTGACGAGAAGGGGAAAGCCCTTCCCGCCGAGACCCTCAAGGTCTGCGAGGAGAGCGATGCGATCCTCTTTGGTTCGGTAGGTGGTCCCAAGTGGGAGAACCTCCCTCCGAACGAGCAACCCGAGCGCGCTGCTTTGCTTCCTTTGCGCAAGCACTTCGGACTCTTTGCCAATCTCCGCCCCTGCATCTGTCTGCCGGAGCTTGCCCATGCCTCCCCCCTCCGTGCCGAGTCGGTGGCCGGCGGAGTCGATGTACTCTGCGTGCGTGAACTGACTGGCGGTCTCTATTTCGGTGAGCCGAAATTCCTCAAGGAGGAGGCCGATCCCATCGCCGTCGACACCATGGTCTACAAGAAGAGCGAGATCGAGCGCATAGCCCGCGTCGCCTTTGAGGCTGCCCGTGGCCGAGGGAAGAAGCTCACCTCGATCGACAAGGCTAATGTCCTCCAGAACGGCATCCTATGGCGTCGCACGGTCAACGAGATCGCCAAGGAGTTCCCCGACGTCCAGCTTTCTCACCTCTACGTCGACAACGCTGCGATGCAACTCATCAAGAACCCGAAGCAGTTCGACGTCGTCCTGGCAGAGAATCTCTTCGGCGATATCCTCAGTGACGAAATGGCGATGATCGCGGGATCCCTTGGTATGCTCCCGAGCGCGAGTCTGGGTCAGTCCAAGGGGGAGTCCCGCCGCTTCGGCATGTACGAGCCGAGCGGTGGCACCGCGCCCGACATCGCCGGCAAGGGGATCGCCAACCCCATCGCTCAGATCCTAAGTGCCGGCATGCTCCTGCGTCATTCCCTCAACGAAGCCTCCGCCGCCGATGCGATTGACGCTGCTGTCCGCAAGGTCATCGCCTCGGGACTGCGCACTGGTGACATCTGGTCCGAAGGGACGACCAAGATCGGTACGGTCGCGATGGGTGACGCCATCGCCGCTGCGTTCTGATTCGCAATCACCGTCGGGAGAGGTTCTGTACGGGGGAAAAATCCTTGCCAAAAACAGGTCGGGGAAGGCACCTTCGCACATGGCTGAGATAC
>RFPR01000071.1 GCA_009928265.1 Pseudomonadota bacterium
CACGGCGACGGCCGGGGCCGCTTGCGGTGTCGTCACCGCGAGCCCGGTCGACGACCGCGTGGTGTTCATCCTCGGGCCCGACCGGCCCACCGCCGAGTGGAGCTACGGCCCGGCGCGGCGCCAGGGGGCGATCGTCCACACGGCCACTCCAGGTGAGTGGGAACCGCTCGACGCCCGTGACCTCGTGGCGCCGTTCACCGCCGGCGCACTGCGCGGGGGGTCGCACGTGCACGTGTTCTCCCCCGACGGGAGGCTCGTGAGCTTCACCTACGAGGACGCTCTCCTCCCCGATGCGGCCCGGCCGGGAACCGAACGGAACCTCCGCGCCGTCGGGGTGAGCGTGTGCGGCCTGCCGGTGACGGTGCCGGCGACGCATCCGCGGAATCATTCCGGCACCGCGGCGAGCGTGCTGGTGACGGCGCTCGACGACGAGCCAACCCCGGGGAGCGACCGGATCGTGCGCGCCTGCGAGGAGGCCTGGAACGCCAGATCGAGCGATCCTGCCGCTCCGGTCGCCTTCTCCTCATGGCGCTCCAAATTCGAGCCGCCCGCCCCACCCCCGCCTGAGCCTTTGCCCCGTGACGACGCGGAGGGAATGCTGCGCCGACTGCTCGAGAGCAACGATCCGGCTCATGTCAACACGCGCTACCTCCTTGCGGTGATGCTGGAGCGAAAGCGAATCCTGCGTCCTCAGCCCTCCGTGGAGAAGGGATTCCTGGTCTACGAGCATGCCCGCACAGGGGAGACCTTTTTGATCATCGACCCGGCACTTTCTCTGGCCGATTTGGTTGCCGTTCAGGAGGAGGTTTCGGCACTGCTCGCGGGACTCTCTGCCCCGCCACCTGCACCGATCGACTCGGAGTCGTTGCCCGGCGACTCGGAGCCTTCCGTTGAAGATTCGGAAGGAGAAGCGGCTGTTGCCTCCGCCTCCTGACACCCCTCACGTCGTGGAGGCGGCGCCTTTTCCGCTGTTTCTAGCCCCTATGGCGGGGGTCACCAACAGTGTGTTCCGCACCATCTGCAAGGAAAAGGGGGCCGATATCCTGACCTCCGAATTCGTTTCCGCGGAAGGCATTATGCACCGCAATGCCCGCACACGGGAATATCTCGACTTTTCAGAGTCCGAACGCCCCATGGGAGTGCAGCTTTTCGGTGCCGATCCAGAGCGTCTTGGCCAGGCGGCGCGCCAGGTCATCGACTGGGTGGCGCCCGATTTCATCGACATCAACTTCGGTTGTCCGGCCAACAAGGTCGTCTGCAGGAACGGCGGTTCCTCATTGCTGCGCGATCGCCCGCTCCTGGAGCGTGTGGCGGATGCAGTCGTGAAGGCCTGCGCGCCGCTGCCGGTCACGGCGAAAATTCGCATCGGATGGGATGCCAAGTCGGTTAATGCCGTGGAGACGGCCCGCCTCCTTGAGGGCGTCGGCGTGACCAGGGTCGCCGTCCATGGCAGAACGCGTGCCCAAGGGTATTCCGGAAACGCCGACTGGGAGGTGATTGCATCCGTGGCGGCTTCCGTAGCCATCCCCGTCATCGGGAACGGCGACATTGCGGCGGCTGAGGATGCCCTGCGGAGGAGAGGATGCGGAGTGGCGGGTCTCATGATAGGCCGGGCAGCGATGTCCAATCCCTGGATTTTCACCGAGATCAAGCATGCGCTCGCGGGTCTTACCTACACCCATCCGACGCTTGCTGATCGTTGGGATCTTGTCTTCCGTCATGCACGCGAGGAGGTTGCACGGCGAGGTGAACTTTACGGTATGAGGGGAATGCGCGGCCGTCTCATGGCCTACACGAGGGGGTTGCCCGGGGGACGTCAACTCCGGGGGGAACTCTCTTCGGTCTCCACGTTGGCCGAGTTGGAGGAACTTGGCCGCCGCCATCTGGAGTCGACTGAATCCGATCCCCTGCGGCATGGAGGGGATCCGGTGGGAGGTTTAGAGGTTTAGAAGAGGCACGATCCTTCCCGGCTCAGGCAGCCGGGAGATAAACGGTAAAAATGGATCCCTCGCCCGGGGAACTTTCGATCGAAACCCTACCTCCATGGGCCTGGATCACATTCTTTACGATGGAGAGACCCAGGCCCGTTCCTCCGGACTGGCGAGCCCTGTCACCTCCCACGCGGTAGAATCGCTCGAACACATGTTCCTGATCCGCCAGCGGAATGCCGGGACCGTTGTCCCGGAAGCTGACCGCCAGATCACTGCCCGAGGGGAAGGCGGAAATCATGACCTTGGCGGTGTCCGATGATCCCGAGGGAATGCCATGACGGAGTGCATTGACCAGCAGGTTAGAAAAAGCCTGCTCGATTCGGTAGGCATCGAGATGGGCGGAGGGGAGCCCCTCCGCAAGAGAGATGCAGACCGTGGCCTTGCGCTCCGAGATCTCCTGCTCCGTTTGGTCGAGAACGGTTTTAAGAATCGGGGCAATGTCCGTTTTTTCGGTTTCGAGACGAACTCCCTTTTCCTCCATTCGGCTGATGGAAAGCAGGTCCTCGATCAAGCGGTTGAGGCGTCCGGTGTGTCGCTGCATGGCAGCTATGGCCTTGCGCATCATGTCGCGCCCCACCCCGCCTTCACCCAGGGTCTCGAGATAGCCGTTAATCACCGAGAGAGGTGTGCGGAATTCATGCGACACGTTGGCCACGAATTCCCTGCGGACGGCCTCAAGTTCTCGCAAACGCGTCACGTCATGCAGAACCAAAAGAACCCCGTCGGACCCCTCCCCGGAGGAGGTCTTCAAGGGGGCGGCCGTGACCGCCAGATGGCATCGGTCCGCCCGACCATGAATCGTTAGCGTGAGTTCACCGCGCTGGAACTCACCCGTCCGGCAAGCTCTGCTGGCCAGCCCCTGCAGTTCGTGGCTGGTGAAGACCTCCGTAAGGAGAAGGCCCTGGACGGTTGATCCAAGGTTGAAAAGCGAAATTGCCGCCCGGTTGAGTTCGCGGACACGAAGATCAGGCCCGAGGATCACCACTCCTTCGGCCATGCTTCCGAGAATCATCGAGAGGCTGAATTCCTCCTCGGCCAGCAGGCTTTTCTGGCTGGCAAGGGTCTCGGAGATCTTTCGGAGGTCGGCTTCGGCATTTCGAAAATAAGAGGGGACCGTCGGCAGGATGACCGGACGGAAATCCCCCTCGGCGATCCGGCGAAGGACGACCAGCAGTTCGCGTCCGGGTAGGATGATGCCGCACACAATCCACCATGCAGCCAAGAGGGCCAGCGCGCCTGCTAGAATGCCTACCAACGTGGAGACCATCAGGCAGAGTGAGAGGGAGGGATAAAACGGTACCCTTCGCCCCGGATCGTTTCGATGCAGGAGGCATGATCCCCAAGTTTTTCACGAAGTCGCCGCATATGGGTGTCGACCGTGCGCGTATCGACTGTGTTCCTGTATCCCCAGACCTCCTGGAGTAGATCCTCGCGGGATTGGATCGATCCGGCCTTGCCGATCAGCAACGAGAGAAGCTTGAACTCAGTTGAGGTGAGATCGACTCGTTGACCATCGAGAGTCACCTTGAGCGACGTGCGGTCCAAAGAGAATGGGCCGGTGTCGACGCTTTCCGGAGTAGGTGCACTCTTGCGTCGCAGAAGAGCTTGAATTCGAAGAAGCAACTCTTTTGGGCTGAATGGCTTGGGGAGATAGTCATCCGCTCCGAACTCCAGTCCCTTGATTCGGTTTTCGGTTTCCCCTTTGGCACTCAGGATCAGGATCGGGATCCCGGCCGTCCGCGCATCGGACCGGAGCCGCTTGGTCACCTCAAAGCCGTTGAGTTTGGGCAACATCACGTCGAGCACGATGGCATCGGGTTTTTCTGATACGGCAAGCTTTGCCCCGTCGGCACCATCCGCAGAGATTACGACGCGGTATTTGGCTTTGCGCAGATGGTAGCGGACAAGATCCGCCACATCCTCCTCGTCCTCTATTACCAGGATGGTTTCGGGCATGTTGTGTTGGCGGCTTACGCCGATGAATAGGTGCTATCCGAGCGCTTCGAGGGAGGCAAGCGCTGCTTGGTGACGATTCCGGTGAAAAAAAGCGGGCCACCTTGGATCGGCCGGGAAAAACCATGAAACCCGGACGAGGTGGCCCGCCCCAAACCAAAACTATGCAAACAACCTGAGAATTTGACCGCCCCGCCTTCAGGATGTTCAAATTTTTTGCACGTTTTTCGGCCCGGATTCTGCTATAGAAACAAAGTCACGTCCCCCCGGTGGCGCCAACCATGACAAAAAAAACCATCGGTATCCTGACTTCCGGAGGCGACGCTCCCGGCATGAATCCCGCCGTGCGGGCTGTGGCTCGCACGGCCATGCAACACGACTGCCGAGTGATCGGCATCAGCAATGGCTACGACGGAATTTTCGATGGTCTCACGGAGGAGTTGGGAACACGCAGTCTTGCCTCCATTATCGACCGCGGAGGGACGATTCTTCAGTCGAGTCGCTGCAAGAGAATGTACACCCCGGAAGGTGTCGATCATGCCAGACGACGACTACAGGAGCTGGGTATCCAAGGGCTTATTGTTCTCGGCGGCGACGGCTCGCTGACCGGCGCCAGGGAACTGGCAAAGCGCGGGATGCCCGTCGTCGGGATTCCTGCCAGCATCGATAATGACCTTGCCGGCACGGAAATGGCCATCGGCGTGGATACCGCGACCAACACGATCATGCAACTGGTCGACCGGATCCGGGACACGGCCCGTTCGCATCGACGCTGTTTCTTGATCGAGGTGATGGGTCGCAACTCGGGATATCTTGCCCTTACGACCGCGATCAGCAGTGGCGCCAGCGTCGCCGTGATCCCGGAATACCGCTATAACATGGAGCGTATTATTGAGGTGCTTCACAGGCGATTTCAGGATGCCCGTGATAACTCAATCGTCCTTTTGGCCGAGGGTGTCTGCGGGGCTGAAATGTTCATGGAGCGGATGAAAGCCGCAGTTCCTGAAGGGGAGTTCGAGCAGGAGGTGCGCATCACCGTGCTCGGGCATGTGCAGCGGGGAGGGATTCCCACGCACTTTGACCGGATGCTCGGCGCCCGATTCGGTGAAATGGCGGTGATGGGTCTTCTTGCCTCGGAAACCGGTTGCATGACGGCGCTCTCCAAGGGACGCACCACGTTGATCGATCTCGACATGGTGATTGGTAAGAAAAAGCACCCTGCTCCCGAACTGATCCGCCTCGCACGCAACCTTCAGGTCGAGTACGGCGACGCCGTCGAACTCTGATCGGGTCGGCGCACGGCCCCTCTTCCCATTTCACGGATCGACGAGACGGGCCACCGCGGTAGCATTTCCGCATGGAATCACTCCTTACCCTCTCCGATGCCGATTATCGCGCCATCGATCTGATCTTGCGCTTGGCCGTGGCCCTCATTGGGGGCGTTGCCCTATTGCTGGGACTCTCAACGATGTGCGTGGGGAGGCAGTTGAGATTCCCTGTAATCCTTGCCTCGGTTGCCCTAGGCACTGCCGCTTGGTTTGAATCCGGCATCTCCAGGGCTTGGCAGGGAGCCTTTGAGCTTGCTGGTGCCGCTTACTGCGTTACAGGTCTGCCGTTGGCATCAGAAGAGAGGATCATCGCTTGGGCGTTTGGACTGCCCGCGATTTTCCTCTGCTTCGGTCTGATCCAGCTAGATCTTCGGTCAAAGTTCTTTCGAAACCTCTGCTGGTCGGTGCTCGGATTAGCCCTCCTTGGGCCCTTTTTTAATTATCTGTTCCTACTCGGCTTTCTCTCCTGTGTGACTCAGCTCCGTGGATTGGTAATTCCAGCCTCATGTGAATCCTCGACCGTCTGTACAGCCGCCAACCGGATCGCTCTTTTGGGGATGACGGTCGGCATTCTGCTCACGGAGGCGGGCCATCTGCACTTACTTCCCCTGGGAAAGACCACGGATTCTATCCTCGTGCGCGGCGAGTTGATTCGGTCAATCAGTGACATACTCGCCTTAGCGCTACCTGGTGCGGCCCTGTTGGCTTGCATTCTTAATCTCTCGCAGAAGGAGGCGCAGAACCCCTGATCAGGAAAGAGAGGCTGAAGGGAGCATTGAGTTCACGGCTTAGCTAGTGCTCTAGCACAGCCCGAAGGGCGAGCGCGTCAGGAGACGGCGAGTCAACCGAACAACTGCTCTAGATCACTACGTTAACGAGCTAACAATAGTTTTGTTTTGGAGCGGGTGAAGGGAATCGAACCCTCGTCTCAGGCTTGGGAAGCCCACATTCTACCATTGAACCACACCCGCCTAAAAATCAGTCCCAAGAATTAATCAGTACGTTGGTTTTGCCAACCTTTGGTGTCGACCAAACCATGATATGCCTCGTCAAGTTCGTGGTTCCAAAACCACCACCCAGTTCAACGTTGGGTTGAACGTTGGAGTAGTTTGTGTCGAGTGACACAGAGTACACATTGTTTGAAGCAAATGGATCGCAAAAACCGCTTCCGTTGGTGCCGCCCTTACCCGGTTTCCATGCGGCCACCTCGATGAAGTTGAGACCTCTAGGGTTATTGTTCGAGTCGCCACTTAGTAGCATTCCAAGATTGGAGGAGGAAAGATTTGTTCCCGAGAAACTCGGCAGTCGTCCGTACTCCGTCTCATAGGAGGTGATGGCGGTGACGAGTTGAATGGTTTGGTTTTTCGCCGTTGTTTTTTTGGCAGAGTTCTGCGCGCTAGATGCAGCTGGCATCAACAGGCCCGCCAGGATGGCGATGATGGCGATTACCACCAGAAGTTCGATCAGGGTGAATCCTCGAATCGTTTTCTGTTCCCTGTGTTCTTTTAGGAAGGGGGTCTGCATCGGAAGAGTCTCTTCCACGCTTTACGCGCGACAAGCATTTTCTTATTTGCCCACATGGTAAAGCAGTCGATGGTGAGTCGTGCCCAACAATCCAAAGCGTCGTTCCGGTCGGCCCGATTTTCAAGGTAAGCCGAAAGGTACCGTATCGTCCCAAGCCAAGGCCGGTGAGAGCACCCGTAAAAAATCTGTTAAACAAGGTTCAAAGCGCCGGGGATCTGCTCTTTGCGACGGAAAGTTGGAACAGCGAATTCTCTGCTTGATCAGCGAGGAGCCGATGATGGCTGCGTCCATCGCTCGTACCCTGAACCTGCCATCAGATCATCTCCATGAAGTTGCAGGTCTTTTGCGGGATCTGGAGAGAACCGGCAGGGTCGTCCGCGTCCGACGCGACCATTACATCCTGCCGCAGGCCGCCGATCTTTTCACCGGGACACTCCAACTCCATGCCGGTGGATCGGGTCATGTGCTCTCCGAGGAGCAGGGGGGCAAGGACCTTTTCATTCGTTCCGATAATCTCGGCACTGCACTCAATGGCGATCGGGTTGTGGCTCGCCTGATCCGGGATCCCCGTGATCATGGCCGCCCGAGGCGTGATGGCCGTCCGGAGGGAAGAATTGTCCGGGTCGTAGAGCGATCAGGCGCCCCCGTCGTGGGTACGCTGCGGAAGAATGGCCGCTTTCTTGAGGTGGTACCCGACGATCCGCGCTTCCCCCGTGATCTGCTGGTAGCCCCAACAAAGAACGCCCGTCCCGGCGACAAGGTGGTCGCCCGTCTCGATCGCTGGGAGAACAGCCACGAGACACCCGTCGGCACGATCACCGATGTTCTCGGGCCTGCGGGCTCTCCCGGCGTCGATATGCTCGCCGTGATCCACAAGCACCGCCTCCCTCGGGAATTTCCCCCGGCAGTTAGTGTGGAAGCGGAGCGCTTCGGCGCGGAGGTCACGGAGTCTGATCTGGATGGGCGAGACGACCTGCGCGGACGCAACATCATCACGATTGATCCGGACGATGCCCGCGATTTCGACGACGCCATCGAGGTCCAGCGGGTTGCCGACGGCTGGGAGGTCAGCGTCCACATCGCCGATGTCTCTCACTATGTGAAGCCGGGCTCCCATCTCGACAAGGAGGCGCGCAAGCGCGGCAACAGCGTCTACTTGGCTGACCGCGTCATCCCGATGCTCCCGGAGAATCTCTCCAACGGGCTTTGCAGTCTGAGGCCTAATGAGGACCGGTTGGCCTTCAGTGTTTTTGCCGCCATCAGGCGCGACGGATCGGTGGGCAAAGTCCGGTTTGGGCGCTCCGTCATCCGGAGTTCAGCCCGCCTTACCTACCGTCAGGCTTTCGCCATTCTGCAGGAACACCCCAACGACGAGGTGTCCCATCGTGTACACACTGCCTGGGAATGCTCATCCGTGCTTAGGAAGCGCCGATTTGCCGCCGGTGCCCTTGACCTCGAAATGCCCGAGGTTAAGGTCTGGCTCGACAAGGAAGGACGTCCCGTGAAGCTCGAACTCGTCGAGAACGACATTTCCCACCAACTCATCGAGGAGTTGATGCTGCTTGCCAATGAGCAGGTGGCGCGTCACCTCAAGCAGCGCAAGCAGCCAAATATCTACCGCATCCACGAGAAGCCAGATCCCGAGAAACTCGACGATTACCGCGAACTTGCCGCCACCTACGGTGTGAGGGCAGGGGATCTCGGCAACCGCCCCGAGCTTCAGAAGCTGCTCGACGGGCTCAAGGGTCAACCCTACGCATCGGCCCTCAAGATCGGTCTGCTCAAGAGCCTCAAGCGCGCCCGCTATGCACCCGATCCGCTCGGTCACTACGGCCTCTCCAAGGCGGACTACAGCCACTTTACGAGCCCGATCCGCCGCTACGCTGACCTGCTGACCCACCGCTCGCTCGCCCGTCTGCTCGATTCCCGTCACCAGGGGCCTGATTCCCGTGACCTCGAGGCTGTTAGTGAGCATCTCTCCACCACCGAACGCACCGCTGCCGATGCCGAGAAGGAATCGGTCCGCCTCAAGAAACTCGAGTATTTCTCAATACTCGCCGAGGAGGCGCAGGCGGGGGTCGTTCCCTCCTTTGAGGCGCAGGTCATCGAGGCCAGGAACTATGGCCTCTTGGTGGAACTCCCCGAGACCCTCATGACGGGTTTGGTCCCCGCCTCTTCGTTGGGTGATGATTTTTATTTCTTCGACGCCGCGAAATCGCGCCTCATCGGCCGCCATTCGCGCCGGGTGTTTAAGGCCGGCGACACGCTCAGGGTTCAGGTTCTGAGGGTAGATACCTTCAAGCAGCAGATCGATTTCCGGATCGCTCCAGAGCCCCGGACAGGAAAATCACCTCGGAAAGACAAGGGAGGAAAGGATGCTGGCGTCCGGGAGAACAAGGCCGGTTTCATGGATGGGCTCAGCTGGTAGCAAAGTCGGTGCCTCAGCGCAGGTGCATGGTTCATTCTTCATCTTTTCATCTTCATCCCTTAGTCTTCGACCCCGTGAGCATATCCCATCCCGCAACCCTCCCCCGCCTGGAGGAAATCTACCGTACGCCCTTCTTCGATCTCATCCAGCAGTCGCGTTCCGTCCATCTGCAGAACTGGGATGAGGACAACGTCCAGCTCTGCACTTTGTTGAGCGTGAAGACCGGCGGCTGCAGCGAGGATTGCTCCTACTGCGCCCAGAGTTCCCGCTATGACACCGGAGTCAAGGCCGGCAAGCTCATGGGCTGCGCCGAGATTCTCCCCATCGCCAAACAGGCCCGCGAGAGCGGCACGACTCGCTTTTGCATGGGGGCCGCCTGGAAAGGGGTGAAGGCGGGCGATCCACGCTTTGATTCGATGCTCGAGACGGTTCGCGAGGTTAGCAAGCTCGGCATGGAGGTCTGTGTCACACTCGGTCAAGTCGGTGATGAGGAGGCCCGCCAGCTCAAGGATGCCGGCGTCACCGCTTACAATCACAATATCGACACCTCGCCGGAGCACTATCCCAATATTGTCTCCTCCCACACCTTCGAGGATCGTCTCAACACGATCTCCTCCGTGCAGAAGGCCGGCATGGCCGTCTGCTGCGGCGGCATAATCGGAATGGGCGAGACTGAGCGCGACCGCTTGCGCATGCTCGAGGTCCTCTGTGGATTCAATCCTCCGCCGGAGAGCGTCCCGATCAACTGCCTCATGTCGATGCCCGGCACACCGTTGGAGGAACAGCCTCCCGTTGATATCTTCCAACTGGTGCGCCTGATCGCCGTGGCCCGCATCGTTCTTCCGAAGGCTCGGATTCGGCTTTCCGCGGGCCGTACCCGCATGACCCGCGAGGGGCAGGCACTCTGCTTCTTCGCAGGTGCGAACTCGATCTTCTACGGAGATAAGCTCCTTACCGCAGAGAATCCCGGGACGAACGAGGATCTCGACCTGCTCCGCGCGATCGACCTGGCTCCCCTTGAACAAGCCCAAAGGGTGGAGCAGGGAGTTCCGGCGGTTTAATTCCCGGAAGAAAGAGCCGCGGTCAATGCCCGGATCTGATCCGGACTGTGTGCCGCGCTAAGGGAGACGCGTAGG